>CAZXCR010000341.1:0-2568 GCA_964639315.1 uncultured Treponema sp.
CATTTAAGCGCCGATTGAGAGAGTCGAAATCAAGCGACTATTACTGATAAAATTTCCTGTCTAATAAAAAATTTTCCTCTTATCAAAAAAATCTATCAGTAACCGGCGAAACTTACTGACAAAATTCCCTGTTCAATAAAAAATCCTTTTCTTATCAAAAAATTTGCGAGCAAAGTCCGTAACAAAAAAAATTTACTGAAATCTGATTTGAATTTTTTTGTAAAAAACTAAAGCCCGCGCCGGCGTGGAAGGGCGGTTGTACCGGCCACCGCAGCAAAGCGAGGAGGCTGAGCGTGAGCGAACCCTGGAAGGCCGGTTTACTACCGACTTTTCGCGCAACAAAAATTACTAACCCTAAGTTTGCAACAAATAAAATGCAGTCCACAAAGGCTGAATTTTCTTGAAGTTATAAAGAAATAATGTTAATCTAAACTACTATTTTAAAACTTTAAGGAAGGAAAGTTATGTCATTTACAACATTTTTGCTTCAAACCAATACTGGTTCAGCACAAACCGCTGCCGGCGGCGGACTGGGAATGCTTATTCCATTGATTCTGATTGTTGTAATCATGTATTTTTTCATGATTCGTCCGCAGAATAAAAAACAAAAGGAAACTCAGAGAATGCTTGACGCTCTCAAAAAAGGCGACAAGGTCATTACAATCGGCGGAATTCATGGAGTAGTTGCTCAAACAAAAGAACAGACTGTTGTTATTAAAGTTGAAGACGGAACTAAAATTGAATTCAACAGAACTGCTATTTCTACTGTTGTTTCAGATAAGCCTGCTGCAACTGAAGCCCCTGAAAAAAAGAAGGGACTCTTTGGCTTTAAGAAAAAGGCTGCATCTCAAATAAAAGACGAAAAAGAAGCTTCAAGTTCTGAAAAATCAACTGAAGCACCTGCAGACGAAACTTCAAATACTGAAGCTGCAAAAACTTCTGAAGGCAATTCTGCTGAAAATGTAGAATCTGGAGATAAAAAAGATGAATAAGAGAACTCGTCTCATTATTATTCTTGCTGTTATTGCAGTTTGCTTTGCGTTCTTGTGGCCTACAATCAGCTGGTACGGACGCACTTCGAAAGAAGATCAGGCATTGGCATTAAGTTCCCTTGAATCCATAAGAGATTATTCTATGGTTCAGGCGGCGTTAAAAGTAGATGAACTTATTGATTCTGTAAAAGCAGATCCAAATCAGGAAGTTCCAAAAGACCTTAACTGGCTTGCTAAAATTGCGAAGAAAAATTACAAGGAATCTGGAGAAAAAGTTCCTGATCCTCTTACATTAAAAGACGTTATGTCTTCATTTGGTTCACAGCTTGAACTTACAAATGCGTTTGAATCAAAGTACCGCAGCGCAATTCTTAAGAACAAAAAGAATTTTAATAATTCAGTAAAACTCGGACTTGACCTTTCTGGCGGAATGAGTGTTGTTGTAAAGGCTGACCTTGATGCAGTTGTTGCAAATCAGGAAGGCGATTTTGATGCAGTAACTTTAAAATCTGAAGCAATGACTCAGGCTATTGAAACTCTTACAAGCCGAATCGACCGCTTTGGACTTTCTTCTCCTACAATCAGACAGCAGGGCGAAGACAGAATTTATATTGAACTTCCGGGCAGTGCTGAAGTTGACCAGATTAACTCGATTATTCAGGGACGCGGAATTTTAAATTTCAGACTTGTTGATTTTGAAGCTACAAATAATTTCAATTCTTACTACCAGAACCATCTTTCTTCTACATTCGATTCTCAGGGTCGCTTAATTGATTCTTCAATTATTCCTGAAGATGACGAAGTTTTGGGTTACTACACAACCGACGCTTACGGACTCGATCAGAGAGAAGGATATCTTGTTGTAAAAAAGGAAATTGCTCTTGACGGAAAGCACATTAAATCAGCGGATGTTACATCTGAAGATTTAACAGGTCGTCCTCAGGTTACCTTTATTCTTGATTCAGAAGGTGCTCAGATTTTTGGTGAGTTTACAGGCGCTCACGTTGGCGAAAATCTTTGTATTGTAAGCGACAATAAAGTTAAATCAAATGCACGCATTCAGGATGCAATTACTGGCGGACGTGTTGCAATTACAGGATTTGGTCAGCAGGAAGCACAGAATTTGCGCAAGGTTTTGCAGACAGCTTGGCTTGACGTTCCTCTTAGCGTAGAAAGTCAGCAGGTTATAGGCGCTTCTTTAGGCGACACTGCTATTCGTCAGGGACTTTTGGCAATTTGCGTAGGTTTGCTTGCAATTATGGTATTTATGCTTGTTTGGTACAAAGGCGCTGGTGTAAATGCTTGCATTACTCAGATTCTTAACCTTTACATTATGGTCAGTATTTTGAGTGCATTTAACCTTACCGTAACTTTGCCTACAATCGCCGGTATTATTCTTACAATTGGTATGGCGGTTGATGCTAACGTAATTATTTTTGAGCGTATAAAAGAAGAGCGTGCTCTTGGAAAAGACAGAGCGGCTTCTATTGCTTCCGGTTTTGACGATGCTTTCTGGGCAATTCTTGACTCAAACATCACTACATTTATTGCAGCGTTCTTTATGAGTCAGCTTGAA
>CAZXCR010000342.1:0-2548 GCA_964639315.1 uncultured Treponema sp.
TGTCGAAACCACCATCTGTAATAGACTGCGAGTATGTCGCTTGAGACTTTTTGCGGAAGCATATTCTAGTGTGTCGCTTGATTTCGACTCTCTCAATCGGCGCTTAGATGATAATTTCAAAAACTCGAATTTTAACCTAAGAAATTGATTTTTTAGTTGAGAGGGAATTTCGTCAGTAACTCGCGCGCCTGTTTACTGATAAAATTTTTTGTTAAGCAACAGATTTTTTTTAACTGAAACTTTCATCAGTAAGTCGCGCAAAACCCCCGGTGGTTTCAAGTCTCTCAATCGGCGCTCAGCTGACTAGTAACATCTCTAAAAAACAAAAAACCGGCCTTCGTAACAAAAGCCGGTCTATAAAAACTGCCAGAATAAAATTTCCAGCAGTCGGGGGCATTTCTAAAATCAGTAAGAAATTCCTGATGTAACTGCGCTAAAGGCTTCCATTTCTTCAGTAGTTACGCGGAATGCAAATGAATGGCGAACGCCTGTAGGCATTGAATACTGTCCATCATTATCGTGGTATGACCAGTAAGCTGGAGCTGCAGTAATGTCGCTAGATTTTACGCCTACAAAGTTATTTGTTCCTGTAGGAGTTCCGCGACTGTACTGATCTCCAAAAAGCCACCAGTTTCCGCTTGTATCAAGAATAACCCACGGACCTTCAATACCGTGATTTGTACTCTGATCTGAAGTACGGGTAATCCATTGTCCGTTGTGCATAATTACAAAAGAATCTGGATCGAGCGAAATAGATTTTGCCATATTGATATCAGTTGCACCGCTTGCTTCTCCCTTGTAAGGCATATAATACAGGCCGTCAACTTTTATCATTGTAGCGTCAATTTCGGCTACACATTCAGTTTTGCTTCCGTCATTATCAAAATCACCTACATCAACATTTTCAAAATAGAATTTTGGTGTAGTAAAATTGTAGAAGTCGTTTGTGTAATTTACAAAAGTGCGGCAAATCCAGCCTTCTGTGTAAACTGAAGCATCAAAATCTTCGGCAGCAATTGTTTTTTCGCCTGAATAAAGTTCTGCTGAAGTTACAATTTCTTGGTAAGAACCGTCTTCATTCTGAATTACAGCATCTCCGTTACCACTCCAAATTACTCCGTAGTAATATTCAGTTCCGTCAGAATCAGTGTAAATGCTCTTTGGCTTTCCTGTAGTTTCATCATAATCCAAAATGATTTCAGGAGCCCAAGCATGCATCTGTCTTCCGCGTGCTGTAACTACATCGCCTGGAATTGTAATCATTCTTTTGCACAAAGAACCTGTTTCGCTTACGCCGTACAAATTTCCGTCAACAGGTTTGTAAAAATCTACAGTCTGATTTTCTGTATCAACTTTCACAACTGAAACAATCAAACTTGGACTGTATCCTGTTGAATCCCAGTAACTGGTAAAAGCTGTAGTTCCGTATTCTGAATTTGAAGTTCCGTTGTAATTTGTCCAGTCAGTTGCAAGATAAACAAACCAGCTTATGTTGTCTTCATCTTCGCTGTCGTGAAGGCGATTCATATAAGGATCGCGCACGCAAGTGTTTCCAGAACCTACAGAACTGTTGATTTTGTAGTAATATGTGTTGCTCAAAAGTCCGGTGTAATTTAAACCGTCAGTACTTGAACCTAAGAAAAGGTTTTCGTAAGCAGCATTACCGTTTGAAGAGGATTTGAAATAACTCATCATATATCCGCCGTTAAATTCTGTGGCAAATGCACCTACTGTTTTTCCTTTACTGCGGTTTCCGTTTTTATCAACTGAATAAAAAGTAAACTGATAGCCTGATTCGTGCGAAAGATTATCTACGCAAACATATTCTTTTCCGGCATCAACGCTTAAACTTTTTGCAGTACCATCCTGCTTGTATTCAATTTCAACGTGGTCAAAATCAGTATCTTCTGGGTCGTCCCATTCAAATTCTACGGCAGTACCGCTCGAAAGAGAACTTACTGTAATTCCGCTTACTTTTGAAGGAGCGATTTTATCTTCATACGCATCCAGATTGTCGCAGGAAACAAACAGCGCTGATGCACTCAAAGCAAGGACTGCAAGATTTACAAAGTGTTTTTTCATTCAGTCCTCCTTATTCAGCTTCGCCAAAATTTGGCGTTCCGTCAGCATTCCATGTAAATACTTTTGCTCTTCCAGTGCGATAAGGATCGCTTAAACCGTCAGTTGTAGCAGTATAATTTCTGGTTCTGCCAATGTAACTGTACAATCCAGGGTACTGGCGCGCATGGTAAACAATTACGTCGTAACCATTGTATTTTGTAAATGAACAGTGACCAGGTCCGTAAACGCAATTTCCTACGCTTGTTGTAAACACTGGAGTTTCGCTTTTTTTCCAAGAAGCCATATCGCAAAGGTCAGCATTTTGATTTGCTGTAAGCATTCCTAAACAATATGCTTCATCACAAGAACTTGCGCTGTAAACTATGAAAACCTTTCCATTGCGCTGCAAAATTGCAGGTCCTTCATTTACATTTACATTTGCACTTGTATGGCTGTAGGTGTTTACATCGCCATTTTCATCGTAAAC
>CAZXCR010000343.1:0-2543 GCA_964639315.1 uncultured Treponema sp.
TGTAACTGTAACTTTCTTCACCAGCTGAAACTTTCAGTTCTGTAAGCATTTTTTCTTTTGCAAGACCTTCTGTGTAGTTAAAACTGTAAGTTCGTAAAAGATTTTCCCCATAATATGTTGAAACAGAAGTCAAAAGCCATTTGCAACTGATAATTTCTTTGCTTCTTGCGTCAATCCTTACATCCTGACGATTTTCCTCATCATAAACAAATTCAATTTTGTAATTTCCTTCTTCGTTATCTTTTCCTGTATATAAAATTTCTTTCGGGTAAACATAGCCGCTGTTTTTTGCGTACTTGTAAATTACATTGTTTCCACGAACATCAATCATTTTTGTAAGATTCCAGGTAAAGACCTTTGCCCCGCTTCCCGTACAGGAAGTTTCTGTATTTTCATAAATGCGTTTTGTACCGTTTTTGCTTGTTACTTCCCAATAGTCATTTTCTGTTCCGGGATTATATCTTCTAATTCTGTCAAAACTGCTTTGCTTTTTTGGAACGTACTCATAGTAAATTTCATTTTCACTTTCTTTTTCAAGTAAAATTCCATCGAGCATATAAGTATCTTCTGTGTCATAATTTGGAAGACCAAATCTTGTGTCTGTAGTAACTGAACTTGCATAGCGGATATCAAAGCCTTTACCCATTATCCCGTTTCCGCCGGCATTTGAATAAGAAACTGTTAAAGAAGGCTGCATTCCTTTTCTTCCCGAAGGAATATCCAGTTCAAAAGAAAATGATGCATCTCCAGAATTATCTGCCTTTGGAGGATTGAATTTTATTAAGTGACCGTCCGGTTTTGCCGCTTCAAGATTTTTTATTGAATTCAAATTCACATCAACAGGACTTGCGCTTTCGGGAAGTGTGAGCGTTGCATTTATCATATCTGTAAAGTGAGTTGTAAGGGAGCGGACAATGCATTTTTCCTGATCAATTTCAATGCGTTCAAGTTTTACCCACTGTAATTTTTCAGTGTCATAAAAGTAGGTATAAAGTTCTTCAAGGCTCTGTGGTTTTGAATTTAAAACCGGATCATAAGGAAGACTTACAGTTACACTCTTTTCAAATTTTGTCCCTGCAGGTAAAAATCTGTAAGCCCGCCCGTCTGGAATTGCGTTGTACAAAGATTCCCCTGTTTCCTCAGTTTTTAAAAGATGTGTGATGCTTATTTTTGTATCCTTTTTTAAAGCACCACAAGGGATTTCTACACTTGCACCATCAAGTTCAACCTTTCCGCCTATTTCTGCGCTAATTAAAATTTCGGATTTTGTTTCCTTTATTTTTTTATTTTTCTTAACATCAGCTTTTTTTGACTTTCTTGTCTTTGGAGATTCTGATTGTTTTTTATTTTTACTTTCATTTTTGTTTCCAGACTCTGTAAGTTTTTCTGCCGGAACTGAATGAATCATTTCTTTTGTGGCATTTATAAAAGCTTCTTCCTGCCCTCTCTGATTTTTTGCATCCTGAGCAAGCAAAACTGCCGGAGAAGATATAAAAATATATACAAGCATTACAAATGCAGCAGCAATACGTTTTGAAAACTTGATTTCACTTTTTTCATTAACTTTTTTCATTTTTTATTCATCTCCATTATTTTCATAAACGATTTTTACTGGTATTGAAGGAAATTTTTCACTTCCTGAAATTACTGCAACAAAACCTGACTGACTGTTTTTAAAATTTATTTCTTCATCTATTTTGAATATGCTTTCTTTCTGGTCATTAAAGCAAAGAACAAAATCAGCATTTTCTTCATCATACGAAACAGAAACTGTATTTTTTATGCCATATCCTGAATAAAGACGTGACGAAGTTTTCCATTCTGAAATTGACGTAAAATTTCCATCTGTAACTTTTCCAATGATGTACTGAGCTTTTGTATTTATCATCACAGTTACAAGAAAATCCTTTTCATCCACTTCCTGTTTTAAAAATACAATTCCATAGCCGGCATCAGAATTTCCGCTGCTTTTATAAAGCGTAAGTTTTACTTCTTCAAAATCATCTGATGTGTTTGTTTGATTTACGCCCCAGATTGTAAAGCCCTTTTTTGTAATGTAAGAAGAATCATTTGTTTCAAATGTAAAAGTGCTGTTCTGAGTTTCTGAACTTTCAGTTTCAGTAAATAAACTGCTATCCTCTTCTGCTGAAAAATTATTTTCGTTATTTTCTTCCGTATCATCTTCCGTAGAAAAAGGAGTAAGTGTACAGGAAGCAAGCAGCAGAATTGAACCGATTAGTAAAAAAACTTTTTTCATAAACATACCTTTTTACTTATAAATTTTATTAAGTGAAATTTCATAATTAATAACGCAGGCAGAACCAGCTTGTGTAAGCAGACCTGTTGTATCAGCACTTATTCTGAAATAGATTTTTTTTGTTTCATACGAAGTATTTGAAAGAGAAATTCCTGTATTCTGCAAAACTGACTCTTCACAATAGCCGGAAACTAAATATTTTAATTTAGTTAAAGCACCGTCTGAGCTGTTTGAAAGATAATTTTTCTGATTGATGATAATTTCCGCAGTTCTGTTTGGAGGAAGT
>CAZXCR010000344.1:0-2526 GCA_964639315.1 uncultured Treponema sp.
ACAAGCTGAACAAAAAGAACAACGCCTAAAACTCCGTAAGTGTAAGCAATTCCGTAGCCTGCTGTAACCTGAGCTTCCGCTGCTGCTGAAATTCCTGTTGCAACTTCTTTTCCTGCAGAAAATCCCGGGGTAGATGTAAGACCGCCAGTTAAAAGTCCTACAGCCATTGAAGGTGTAAGATTTTTGTCAACAAGAATAAAGAAAATGGCAGTTCCGGCACCAATAGCAATAATTATTATTCCAAGAAGAATGTAAGCTAAAGTACTTTTATTGAAGGAACGGAAGAATTTTGGACCTGCAATAAGACCTACTGCTGTTACAAAAAGTGCAGTTCCAATGTTTGAAACTAAACCAAAATTTCCTTTGATTTTGTCGCTGAAAAGGAAAATTTCTTTTTCGCCAATAGTGAATGACGGGAAGAAATGGCAGAAAACGCCGTAAATAAGAGCAACAAGCAAAACTCCCGCTGTTCCCAGTTCGATACCTTTGATTTTGATTGCACCTACAAGGTATCCGATTGCGCCAATGGCAAACACGATGAAAATAAATGACAGAGCAGAAGAAACTACTCCAGCTAAATAAGCAGTCATTTTTTTACCCCTTAAAAAAATTTACGTAATATTCGTCTATTGTATATTTATAAGGTGATTTTATCAATATGACGGCTGAGAGATGACGGTGAGAGACAAATAAATTCAGAATGGAAAAGAAAATTTGAAATTTTCAGTCTTGTCCTAAAACTTCTGTGTTTTCCTGATTTTCTAAAGTCTGCTGAAATTTATAGAAATTTACTACTGACCTTCCGTAAATTCGTTTATCGCAAAGCTTAAGTTCTCCAATTTCTTCTGGAAGTGGATCTTCGGCAGGGTAGTGGATTAAAACTGTGCCGCCGTCGTTAAGCATTTTTCTTTTTTCGATTGTTTCAAGCAGTTCAAGACGGAACTTGTAAGGAAACGGAGGGTCAAGAAAAATAAAATCGAACTTGTCTTTGCATCTTTTTAAGAAAAGTTCTACAGCCATAAAGTGACATTTTATTCTAACGCCAAGTTCTTCTGCCATAGCAACATTTTTAAAGATTATTTTTGCCTTGCTTTTATCCATTTCGCATAAAGAAACATCTTTTGCTCCGTGGCTTACGGCTTCAATCGCTATTGTTCCAGAACCGCTGAACAAGTCAAGAAAAGACTTTCCTTCAAGTTTTTCATCCAAAATGTCAAAAAGAGACTCTCTCATTCTGTCCATTGCAGGTCTTATAGCCATTTTTCCGTTTGGAGTTTCTGTGTGTCGTCCTCTTAGTTTTCCGCCTGTTATCCGCATTTATAAAATCCTTTTTTTGTAAAACTTATTTTGCTGAACTGTTTAATGACCAGTAAGTGTTATCGTGCTTTAGTTTTGAATTGCTCTTTGCGTAGTCAAATGCAGTTTTTCCTTCATCATCAACTAGCCCAGGCTTTGCGCCGTTGTCGAGCAGAAGTTGTATTGTTTTTGTAGAAGAACCGTACTCTGCAGCGTACATAAGCGGAGTTTTTCCTTTCCAAACTCTATTGATTTGAATTCCGTTGTTAAGATAAAGATTTATTTTTGCTTCGCGAAGGTGGTCGCTTTCGGTTTCGCCTGTAATTACAAAAATAAATGATTTAAAAACTTCGTCTTCGCTGATTGAACGATTTGCAAGTAAAAGTTCAAGAATTTGCGGATTTTGTGAGTAGTATGCGGCAAACAAAAGTGGAGTTCCGTTGTACTTGTTGCGGACTCTTAAATACGCTCCGTTTTCTGCAAGAGTTTTTACGATTTCAACTGAATTCTGGTAGCGTACTGCATACATAAGTGCGGTCCAGCCGTCTTTGTCGCGTGTCTGAACATCTGCGCCGCTCGCAATAAGTTTTTTTACATCCCAGTCATTTCCGGCTTTTGCGGCTTTCATCAAAAGGGTAACGCCCCGCTCGTCAGCTGCATTTGGATCTTCAATTTTGACTGTGCGTTCTGCTTCCTGAGACTGAATCTCTTTTTCTTCGTCTGCATAGTTGTACAAAAAGGTTTGTGTGTACTGCTTAATCTGCGCTTCTTTAGCCTTTTTTTCAAGTTCAAGATTTTCTTTTTTAATTGCTTCCTGTTCTGCTTCAAGCTTATCGTTTTGTGCCTGAAGAAGTTCAAGTTCTGTAGATTTATCTGACGCCTTACTTAAAAGTTTTTGACTTTCTGAAGTTAAATTTGCAGCAGAATCCGAAACTGAATTTTCCTGATTTTTAGAAGAATTTTTGTTTTGACCGGAAGTTTCAGTTACAAGCGGATTTTTGTCGTTTTTAGAGATTTTATCCTCTTGCTTTTCTTTATCATCTAGTTTTTCTTTGGAAGAGGAAACTTTTGGAAGCGAACTTGTAGCAGCTGTGTTTGAATTTGAACTGGTGGAACTTGTAGAGGACTGCAAAGTTTTTTCGTTTTGATTTTCAGCGCTCTCTTTTGCTTTTTGATTTTTATTCTGACTTGAAGACTTTAAATTTTCGTTTGCTTTGCTTGCAGAATTAT
>CAZXCR010000345.1:0-2520 GCA_964639315.1 uncultured Treponema sp.
AAAAAAACGTACTTAGAACTTACAGTGGAACAGAAAATCCGCCTTCATCAATTACTTACGATGGCAAAAAAGACGATGCCTCTTACCTTGCAGAAGGGGAATATAAGGCAAAAGTGAGCGCACGTTATTCTAACGGATACGAACCAGCTGCAGTTTATTCGCCAGTTTTTGTAGTTGACAACACAGCGCCGGTTGCGCAAATTGAGCTGCCTAAGGAAAGGGCATTTAACGGAACTGCAAATTACAAAATTATTCAGCAGGCAAAGCCAGAAGCAGAATATACCGGACCTAAATCTTGGACTGGAAAAATTATTCGCGTTACAGATGCTTCAAACAAGAGTCTTCAAAACGAAGTTATCGCAAAGCAGTTTGATTTTGGCAACAATCTTCCTGACTACATTGAATGGAACGGAATTGATGATTCTGGAAATTTCGAGGACGGCTCTTATTATTATCAGTTGACGGTTTATGAAAGTGCCGGAAACACTGCCTCTTACGGAAGCAAGGCGCAAACTCTGTTTACACTTGATACGAGTACAACAGAAATTGTTCTTTCTGCAAACCAGGAAGCCTTTTCTCCAAACGGAGACGGCGTTCAGGATTATATGCTGATTACTCCGATTGTAAAATCTTCTGCAATGAGCGGAATTTCAACTTACACCTTGCAGATTTTGAACGAAAAAGATGAAATTGTAAAATCAGTTGAAGGAAAGGGAAATGTTCCGCGCAACTTTGAATGGGACGGATTTAACGGCAACACAAAGCAGCGCTGCCCAGACGGAATTTACTACGCAAAGCTCGAAACTATTTCTATGAGCAACACTGCTTCGAATGCAGCCAGTTCAAAATTCACTTTGGACACAACGTCTCCTGTAATAAAAATTTCAGTTCCTTATTCAGAATTTTCTCCTGAGACCACAAGTTCCAAAAAAATTCTTCCTGTAAAGATTGAAGAATCAAGCCAGGAAAAGAAGTGGACCGCAGAAATCCGCAGCGAAAAGGACAATTCTCTTGTAAAAAGTTTTGTATGGCAGAACAGCAAGGTTTTGGATTTTGACTGGGACGGTTCTGATGAAAGTGGAAACAAAAGCGCAAATGGAAAATATTCAGTTTCTATTTTTTCAACAGACGCTGCCGGCAACACCGCATCTGCAAAAATCTCAAATCTGCTTCTCGACGCTCGTCCTGTAAGTGCGTACATTACAAATGAACTTGCGGGCTTCTCGCCAAACGGAGATTCTTATCTCGATACGCAAAAAATCAATATAAGCCTTGGACTTACCGAAGGAATTTCTTCATGGACTCTTGTTATGGTAAATTCTAACGGTCAAATTGACAAAACTTTCTCTAGCAAAGAAAGCAAAAATGTTCCAAAAGTAATAGAGTGGGCTGGCGAAAAAGATGACAATCAGATTGCTGACGGAATTTACACTGCAAAACTTCATGTAGAGTACGCAAAGGGTAACCAGGTTGATGCTGAATCTGACAGTTTCGTATGCACCGCAAATCCGCCTGCACTAACCGTTGCAACTTATCCAAAATATTTTAGCCCAGATAATGATGGTAATGATGATGACCTTAGAATCCGACTTACAGCAAATTCTTTGACGAATCTTAAAAACTGGTCATTTACAATTTACGATCGAAATAATAAGCCGTTCTACAAGTTGAGTGGAAAATCTTCTATTTCAGAGCGTATTATTTGGGACGGAAGAGGCAACAACGGCGAACTTGTTCAGTCTGCGGAAGATTACAAGTATGTGTTTACGGTTGCTGATGATTTGGGTATGGAAAGTTCTTTGGAAGGCAAAATAAGCGTTGACGTTCTTGTGATTCGCGACGAGGACAATCGCCTTAGAATGCAGGTTCCGTCAATTGTTTTCCGCGGAGACAATGCTGACTTTAACGTTCAGGTTTTGAATGAGGATGGAAGTGTTCGCGTAAAGGGAATTACTCAGGCACAGGCCGACAATAATCAGGTGGTTTTAAAGCGTATTGCTGATATTCTTAAGAAATTTAACGAGTACAAAGTTACTGTTGTAGGACACGCAAATATTGTTGTAGGTACAGAATCTGAAAAACAGGAACTTGCTGAACTTTCAGAGCGCCGCGCACAGTACGTAAAAGAGCAGCTTGTAAAACTGGGAATTTCAAGTTCCAGACTTACAGTTGAAGGTCGTGGCGGAGAAGAGCCTGTTGCAGACACAAGAAATCCAGATGTAAACTGGAAAAACCGTCGTGTAGAATTTATTCTTGAAAAATAAAGCACATTTGCTAAAAGTGTAGGGCAGTTTGTAAAAAAGCATTTTTTGTTTTTTTTTTGCAGACTCCCGGACTAAAAAAAATACTGGCCGTTTCAAATTTCGTTTTGAAGCGGCTTTTTTTTTGTTAAGAGGCTGAATTTCGAGTTTAAATAAAATTTACAAAAAGATGTAGGAAAATAAAAGACCCGGTGGTTGAGCCTGTCGAAACCACCATCTGTAAGTAAGCCACTTGATTTCGACTCTCTCAATCGGCGCT
>CAZXCR010000346.1:0-2520 GCA_964639315.1 uncultured Treponema sp.
AAATTTTCCTACTCCATCGGCAACAAGATGAACACCTTTTTGCATTGTGGAAAAAACAGTGAATCCAACTTTGTTAAAATTTATAATAAAACCGCCGTTCGATAAGCCAAACATAAGTCCGCTAAAAAGAATCATCAAGGCGAGAATAAATTCCGGCATTTTAAAACGATGTGATTTTTTTTCTTTGTATGACATAAATTCAATAAATAAAAATATTTAAGGCAAGTTTAGAAAAAGCATTTCAGTTTTTTTTCAAAAAGATGCCCGCGAGTTTTAATCTGTTAACTGATAAAAATTATAAGTTTTACCAGCCAACATTTAAAAATCAATTCAAGTAAAAAAGACTAAAATTCAAATACAAAAAACAGCCTGATTTTTAGTTTAGAAAAACTTTTTCAGGCTGAACAATAAATGAATCATTAAAAAACTGCAATTTTTAGAGCAAAGTCTAAATCATTACAGAAAAATTTTAGTCATTCAAACTGTCGTAAATCTGCCTGCTTGAAGACATATTCTTAAACAATTCAAACGCTTCTCCTGCACCGCGCGCCACGCATTCAAGAGGCTTATCAACCAAGAAAACAGGAACATTCGTTTCTTTAGAAATAAGTTTTTGAAGTCCGTCAAGCATTGAACCGCCGCCAGACATAACAATTCCTCTTTCTATAATGTCGGCTGCAAGTTCTGGAGGCGTTCTTCCCAGTACAGTCTTAATTTCTTCAACGATTTTATTTACAGGTTCTTTTAATGCCTCACGCACTTCAACAGAATCAACTTCAAGTTTTCGTGGAAGACCTGTGATTGCATCAGTTCCCTTAATTTCCATTTTCTTTATAGGCTTGTCCTTATCCTGCATTGCATTTCCAATCTCAATTTTAAGACGCTCTGCCATCTGCTGACCAATAATAAGATTATGCACCTGCCGAATATGTTTCATAATTGCTTCGTCAAATTCGTTTCCGCCAATGTCAATAGAACTGGTTTCAACCATTCCACCCAAAGAAATAACAGAAACTTCCGTTGTGCCACCGCCAATATCGCAAATCATATGTCCTGCAGGCTCGTAGATTGGAATTTCAGCACCAATTGCCGCAGCAAGACTTTCTTCAATAACTTCAACTTTTTTTGCACCAGCTTTTAGTGCAGCAGCCATAACCGCATCTTTTTCAACCTGAGTAATTTTTGAAGGAATTCCAATTTTCATTCTGATTGACTTAAACAGATGATGACGCGGAATAATTTTTGATACAAAGTATTTTATCATTTTCTCAGTGCGGTCACTGTCAGAAATAACTCCGTCTGCCAAAGGTCTGATTGCCTGAATGTCTGTAGGAGTTTTCCAAAGCATACGTTTAGCTTCAGCACCAACAGCAACAATACGATTTGTTCCCTTTTCAACAGCAACAACAGAAGGTTCATCAACAACGATTCCTTCTCCCTGCAAATAAATCAATGTATTGCAAGTTCCCAAATCAATTCCGATATCTGTAACAAAGTTATCAAAAAGTCCCATATCTCCTCCAAAGCAAACTTTTTATTATAGAATCCGTGTTTCCTTTCGTTGCCTGATAAAATTGAAATTCTTACCAGACTCCTTATTTTTTTATTTCGTTTGATCCATTTTTTGCCGGGCCAGCGGATGATTGAACTGAATTTTTAAAGTCTGTCTCCACTCGCTGCGAGCTTTTGCAGTATCGCCACGTAAATCATATAATACACCAAGTCCATAATGAGCGTCAGCAGAATTTTGATTATTTTCTAAAACTGACTTAAATTCATTTTCGGCATCAGTGTAATTTTTTTCATCAGTATAAATTTGTCCCAGCATTATATGTGAATTTTGAAGAATATTTTCATTTTTGCTCGTATTAATCACCCTAAAAAGATATTGCTTAGCCGTACTTCCCTGACCGTTTGCATAATACTGCTTTGCAATGTCATAAAGCAAAGTGTCAGATTCCCGCACAATCAAAGCTTCCGTAAAAGCAGCAATACTTTCTTCAATTTTATTCAACTGAGCATAGGAAAGCCCTTTTAGCAAAGAAATGTCATCAGATTTATATCCGTTTTTTTCAGCTTCAATTAAATATTTTAGTGCTAAATCGGCATAGTAATAGTAAGAAGACGTTTTGTTTTTATAAAAATATGACCGCCCGAGCATATACTGAATTTGAGGTAAAGTCTTTTTTTTTGCTGTAAGAAGTGCAAGTCTAAGACTAAAAATTGCCTCATCAAGAAGAGACTGGGATCTTTCCGAATTTTCATCCGATTCTGCAAGAATAAAGGCGCTGTATCCATGAAAAGTTCTAGCAGCATTATGTGCAGTATCTTTTTCAAGGATTGCCGAAGAAATGTCGTAAACTTTTTGGTAACCTTCATAAGTGTGAAGATTCCAATTTTTATACATTGCGGAAACAGTACTTGAACTATTGATTTTTGAATTAATCAGTTTGTAAGAAATAAATGAAAGTACAAATAAAATAACGGTGAGTAAAAAAACAAAAATAAAGATGGGAAGAA
>CAZXCR010000347.1:0-2507 GCA_964639315.1 uncultured Treponema sp.
ACAAAATCCGCTACGGCCGCTACTGCGACATTTTCTTAACCCACGCCTCGCCGCGTCACATTCACGACAAAGAAGATCCGTGTCATACAGGCTTTGAAAGTTTTAACTGGTTCATAAAAAAATTTCATCCGGCACTTTTAATCCACGGACACATTCATCTTTACGACCTGCAAGAACCGCGCTCGACCATTTCGCACGAAACAAATGTAGTAAACTGCTACGCGCATCTTGTCATAGAATTAGATCAAAAAATCAATGATATAAAAACAAAACAAAAAATCAGCAAGGAGAACAAAATTGAGCGGAACATTCATATCATCACAAGCAGATGATGACTTCAGCAAAGCCCGCAACAAGGCACTTTTTAATGAACTGCAGCATCTCCTCAATCCCGAAGAAGCCACATTAATTTCCTTCACAGACATAAAAAAACTCCTCCGCCCTAAAAACGAAGTTTACAAAGGAATGCAGGTAATTCCAATCAACTTAATCGTAGGAAGCGAAGGTCGCTACAAAGACTTCGACAATCACTTTTTTCCAAAAAGCAATTTCTTGCGTCAAAGATGGGAACGAGTCGATATGGCGCACTACGAAGACATCACCCTGCCGCCAATAACAGTTTACGAGCTAGGCGGACTCTATTTTGTAAGAGACGGAAATCACCGGGTTTCAGTAGCAAAAATGAAGGGAATAGAATTCATTGACGCTGACGTAATAAGTCTTCAAAGCGAAATAAAATTAAAGCCGGGCACAAACAAAGACCAAATGATAAAGCAGGTAATCGCCTACGAAAAGCGAATATTCTACAACGAAACAAATTTCGGCGACCTCACAGACTACTGGATTTTAGACTTCACCACGCCGGGTCAGTACGATTTAATTTACAATCACATTTTAATCCACAAATACTACATAAATATGAACAAAAAAGATGAAATTCCGCTCTCCGAAGCCGTAGTATCGTGGTTTCAAAACGTTTACATTCCGGTCATCAACGTAATCGAAAAATACAAAATTCTCAAAAAATTCAAGGGCCGCACAAAATCAGACCTCTACGTTTTCGTAATAAAATACTGGGACGAATTAAAACAAAAGTTCGGCAACGACTTCAGTCTCGACCAGGCAGCGCAAAATTTCAAAAAAGACAGCAGAAAATCGCCCCTTTTGCGCACCTTCCGCAACTTAAAAGCGAAATTCCTCTTCAAAAAGCAAAATTCCGAAGAAAAACAGCCCTAATTTTTCTTAAATTTCTGGAGCAAATTCTTCTTCATCAAGCGCGCGTCCAAAGGCCGCGAATTTTTTTAGGAATCCGGCTTTCCGCGGTTCCGGCATTCGCCTCCATTGCTCCGCAACGCGCTTCGCGCGCCACTCCAATCCGGGCTAAGCTTGGATTGAGCTGTGTGCTAAGAAAATAAATTCTTATCAAAAAGACCTGCGAGTTTGTTGCAGCTGCGGCAAACTCGACGAGTAAAATGCCTTTGGCATTTTTCTCAACAATCCGGGCTAAGCTTTTTTAGATTAAAAATTTATGAATCAAGAAAAATCTCTATTTTCTCCAAAATCTCCAAAATCTCTTGAAAATTCATTTAAATTCTTGACGATTGAATATTTCAATGCTAGACTGTAAGAAAATCAGTTAAAAAAAATTGGGGAGCATAACTTTAATGCTGAATGACTCTTACGCTTACATTCCTTTATTTGCAAGTGCCGCTGTTACTTTGGTAATATTCATTCTGCTATTTTTTATAAAAAGAAAAAGCACTGCCAGAGTAAGTTTTGTTGCTTTCACAGCGACTCTTCTCATAGCCGTAGGGCTTTTTGCAAGTGGCATCATAAACTTGGGAACTCACTACGAATCATCATCAAATTCTCTTTTTTTCCTAAGCATTTTTATTTTCATTGCAAGTCTTTTAGTTCTTCCGTACTGCATCATCTTAACCACCTTCGAACCAAAAAAGATTGAAAAACTTGTAAGTCCTTCAGCAAACAAAAAAGAAGAAATTCAAGCTGCTTTTGTACAAGTTGCTGCACCTGAAAAAACAGAAGAAGTTTCCGAGCAGGACAGTAAAATTCTTAACCTCAGCAAGAGTTTTATGACTCACGCAATAGAATCTTTTTCTAATGAAGACGGACTAAACGATCTATTAAAATACATAAATCTTACAATAAAAAACGAAATTAATGCTGACGGCGGTGTAATCCTCACAGTAGACGATTTTGAAGACATAATAACAACAAAATCTCTTGAAGGAGACTTCCCTCCGCCATACAAACTTCCAGACGATATGCCTCACAAGCCTATAAGAGTTGCTACAAACTTCAAATTTGCCTCTTTCCCTTTACGCGAAAATATTTTTGGAGAAGTTGCAACTGCCGGTAAGCCAGAACTTATTACAAAACCAGAACTTGACGACAGAATCTACCAAAACGGACCGGAAGAATTTCTTGAATGTGGCAGTTACATTTTTATTCCAATGAAGAGTAACGACACTGTTATAGGAGTAATT
>CAZXCR010000348.1:0-2498 GCA_964639315.1 uncultured Treponema sp.
CTTCTTTTAGTTCTCTTTCCACAACAACTTTTCTGGTAGAAGAAGCAAGGGCAACTTCATGGCCTTTATTTTTTAAACTTTCAAGAATTTCTTTTGCGTAAGGCATTAGAGGCAGACCATTTTTATCCGCATAAGAATGAAAAAGTTCTGAGCATCTCATTCTAAACTCGCGTGCCGGAAAATCTTCTCCGTAGCGTTTTTTTAGGTAAGCACAGGTGTCGTCAATACTGCGGCCAGTACATTCGCGCACGGCAGTTTCAACTCCGGAAATTTTGTACTCTTCGCCAGCTTTTTTCCACATAATTCTAGTTATGCGCTCACTGTCAAAAAGCACGCCGTCCATGTCAAAAATAACTGCCTTAAATTTTTTGTCCATAAAAATCACCTGATTTTAAAAAACTAAGTCCATAACTTCTTCGGCACGGCTTACTGGAATAAATTTCAGCCCAGATTTTACATGCTCAGGAATTTCGTCAAGGTCGCGCACATTTGCCTTTGGAATTATAATAGTCTTGATTTTATTTCGTTTAGCAGCCACAGTCTTTTCGCGTAAACCGCCAATCGGAAGCACCTGCCCAGTAAGGCTAAGTTCCCCGGTCATTGCAAGATTAGGCTTTATTTTTTTATTTTTCAAAAGCGAAATAAAAGTTGTAGCCATCGTAATTCCTGCAGAAGGTCCGTCTTTAGGAGTAGCACCTTCCGGAATATGCAGATGAATTGAATGTTTTTCAAACCAGTCAGGTTCAACAATCTTATTTTTAATTGCGTAAGTTTTTGCCCAGTTAAGAGCAATTTGGGCACTTTCCTTCATAACATCGCCCATCTGCCCAGTAAGCTGAAGAGCACCTTTGTCAGTTTCGAGAGCAATGCTTTCCAAAAGCAAAGTATCTCCGCCCATACTTGTCCACGCAAGACCAATTGCAGTTCCCGGAACATAGGCAGTTTTTATTTGGCTTTCATCAAAAACAGCTTTTCCAAGATACTTTCTTACTTCCTCAGTGCCTATAACAAAAATTTTTAGTTCTGCCTTAGAAGTTTTTGCGGTTTTCGAAGAAGTTTCTTTTTCAGAATTTTCTTTTCCAGACTCAGACTTTTCACCAGAAGAATCTTTTGACTTTACTTCATTTACAACATTAAGTTCTTCAAGATGCTCAGCAATCAGTTTGCGCACAATTTTATCAATACATTTTTCAAAGTTGCGCACTCCGGCTTCACGCGCATATTCAGTTGCAATTAAAGAAAGCGCTTCCTTAGTAAATTTTACCTGATTCTTTTTTAAACCGTTCTTTACAAGATTTTTAGGAATCAAGAATTTTTTTGCAATTTCAATTTTTTCCTGGTCAATATAGCCCGAAAGTTCAATGATTTCAGCACGGTCAAGAAGAGGCTGCGGAATTGTATCAAGAGTATTTGCCGTTAAAATAAAAAATACATTGCTCAAATCAAAAGGCAAATCCAGGTACGAATCGCGGAAATTTGAATTTTGCTCAGGGTCAAGCACTTCAAGAAGCGCCGCACTAGGATCTCCCTGCGCACTTGCGTTCATTTTGTCAACTTCGTCAATCATAAAAACCGGTGCCTTAGATTTTGTAATCTTAAGTCCCGAAATAATCTGACCCGGCATAGAACCAATGTAAGTACGGCGGAATCCCTTGATTTTAGATTCATCATGTTCGCCGCCCACGCTAAACCTAAAGAACGGCTTGTTCATAGCTTTTGCAATTGAATGACCAATAGAAGTTTTTCCAACTCCAGGCGGACCTACAAGAATCAGCACCGCACCCTTTCCGTCATTTTTAAGTTTGCGCACCGCCAAATACTCAAGAATTCGCTTTTTTACGTCGTCAAGTCCGTAATGTTCCCCGTTAAGAATTTTTTTAGATTCTTCAATATTGTAATTTTCTACAGGATTTTCGTTCCACGGCAAAGAAGACACCAAATCAAGATAATTTCTAAGCGAATTGTATTCAGGGTCGTGAGGGTCTAAAAGCTGAAATTTTTCGAGTTCAGAATAAACTGTTTCTTTTATTTCGCCAGTAAAATTGAATTTATCGATTTTTGCCTTAAATTTCTGGTAGTCAGAAGATTTTGAATCGCCTGCAATGCCAAGTTCTTCCTGAATTGACTTTAATTCTTCGCGTAAAAAATATTCCCGCTGATTTTTTTCGACCTTATCATTAAGTTCATTTTGAATTTTTTTCTGAACGCGCAGAATTTCCTGTTCCTTTTTAATGTAAACAAGAACCTGTTCAATTCTTTTGTGGACGTTTGTCATTTCAAGAACTTTCTGTTGCTCTGCCTTGTCAATATTTAAAATCGAAACAACAAAATCAGCAACACGACCAGGATGATCAATGTTAATCATATTAAGGCGCATATCCTCTGTGAACATAGGATTATTTTCGCTGATTTCCTTCATTTCGCTTACAAGAGCACGGTTTAACGCCTTTCCCTCAAAGGAATTTCCCCCTTCATCCTTAAGGTAAGTTACCGCCGCA
>CAZXCR010000349.1:0-2487 GCA_964639315.1 uncultured Treponema sp.
GTCTGCGACATTACGCGGCGCGCGGTTACCACCAAAATTTTCTCTTTTGAAGTGCAATTTTTTTTGTTAAGAAAATGTCTTCTGCAAGAACGGGCGCGCACTGGTTACTAACAAAGTATTTTCTTTTGCAGAAAAATTTTTCTTTTCTAACAAAATATCCTCTCCCAGCACGCGCGCGCGTTTTACTAACAAAATATCTTCTTTCGTACTGTGAATTTTCTTTACTAGGCGAATTTCGAGTTTAATCAGAAATTTAAAAAAGGTGAAAAAAGGCTAGCCCGCTATGGAGGCCCAGAGTTCCGGCACAAAGTGCCGGAATGAGCGAATAGCGAAGGCTGGAACAGCGGATTCCTAAAAAAAATTTTCAGCCGGAACGAAAAAAAATTTGTGCCAGTAAAAAGAATTTGCTCCAAAATATCTTTTAAAATTGTAATTTTTAGACGGTCGGGGAAAAAATCAATTTTCAAAAGGGTGCAATATCGCTATAATTCTGCGTTATGCGAAAGACGAAAATTATTTGTACGATTGGACCTTCGAGTGAATCTAAAGATGTTCTTACTCAAATGTGTAAATCTGGAATGAATGTGGCCAGACTTAATTTTTCTCACGGAACTCACGCTGAGCATTTGAATAAAATCAATTTGATTAAGCAGGTTCGCGATGAACTTAAAATGCCGATTGCGATTATGCTTGATACTAAGGGTCCTGAATATAGAATCGGGAAGTTTAAGGACCACAAGGTTTCGCTTGAGGAAGGTCAGCTTTTTACTTTTACTTGCGACGATATTCTTGGCGATGAAAAGCGCGTTGGCGTTACTTACAAAAATTTTGCGAAGGAAATGAAAAAAGGCGACAGGATTCTTGTGAACAATGGTCTTGTTGTGTGCGAGGTTGAGGAAACTCACGGTAACGACGTTGTTACTAAAGTTTTGGTTGGCGGAACTCTTTCTGACCAAAAAAGTATGAATTTTCCGTGCAAGGTTTTTGAGCATGATTTTTTGAGTGAACAGGATAAGTCTGATTTGCTTTTTGGTATTGAGCAGGATGTTGATTTTGTGGCGGCGTCTTTTGTTTCTACTAAAAAAGATGCGCTTGAAATGCGGAATTTTTTGAATGCAAACGGCGGCAAGGATATTGATATAATCGCGAAGATTGAAAATAGTGCTGGCGTTGAAAATATTGAAGAAATTTGTTCTGTTGTTGACGGAATTATGGTTGCGCGTGGCGATTTGGGAGTGGAAATTCCGTTTATGGAAGTTCCGGTTGTTCAGAAAAATATTGAACAAAAATGCCGTCTTCTTGGTAAGCGTGTAATTATTGCTACTGAAATGCTTGAGTCTATGATTACAAATATCCGTCCAACTCGTGCTGAAATTTCTGATGTTGCAAATGCGGTTTATGATGGGGCTTCTGCAATTATGCTTTCTGGAGAATCTGCGGCGGGAAAATATCCTGTGGAAGCTGTAAAAACTATGGCGCAGGTTGCGGAATATACTGAAAATCATATTGATTATAAAAAGCGTTTTCACGATACGGAATTTATAAACCGGAATATTCTGGATGCAATTTCGCATTCAACTTGTCAAATGGCAATTGATGTGAATGCAAAGTGCATTGTTGTAAATTCTTTGAGCGGACTTACTGCAAGAATGGTAAGCCGTTTTCGTGCTCCGGTTCAGATTATTGGTTCAACAACATCTGAAAAAGTTTACAGAAAACTTTCGCTTTCCTGGGGCGTAATCCCGATTTTGTGTGAAGAATATGATTCGCTTGAAGTGCTCTTTTTTTATGCGATTCAAAGGGCGACCAAAATGCTGAATTTGAAGCTTGGTGACAAGGTTGTTCTTACTGGCGGACAAATTGGCGCAAAACCCGGCAACACAAATATGATTAAAGTTGAAACTGTAAAAAAGATTTATAAATGATGACTGCGCGCGGACGGTTGCTAAGAGAATATCTTCTTCCGAACTGAAATTTTTGTTTGCTTGGAGCGAATTCTTTTTTCTTGCCACAAATTTTTTTACGTTCCGACCGTAAATTTTTTTAGGAATCCCGCCTTGCACGGTTTCATTCAAAAACTGCGTTTTTGAACGCTTCGCGCCGCTACAGTCGGGGCTAGGTTTTCTTAGCTACATTTTTGTAAGAATTCGCTGTTCATCGCAACCTTGCGGTTACGTATGCTCGCATTCGCGGGCAACACGAGTTTTGTGCCAAAACTTGCGGAATCATTTTGTTAAGAAGAAATTTTTTGTGAGACAGGAAATTTCATTTGTAACTCGCAGGAACTCCGGGCCTCCATAGCGGGCTAAGTCTCTTGCCAAAATATAGGGCGTACTTCGCTGGGCGTTAAGAAAATAAATTTTATTAAAACTCGAAATTCAACCTACTAAGAAAGTATCTGCGACATTACGCGCGCGCCGTGTACTTGCAGGAAATCTTTTTGTTAAGAGAAAAATTTGTGCACCGTTTACCAACAAAACATTTTCT
>CAZXCR010000350.1:0-2457 GCA_964639315.1 uncultured Treponema sp.
CTTTTGTAACTTCGCCAAGTGAGCCGTATTCGTATTCAAGAGTTCCGCTGGCATCTGTTACAGATTTTATTTTTCCTGCAGCACCGTTTTCGTCAGCAGAAGTGCCGTAGATGTAGAGCGTGTCTTGTATGTTTGGGAAGTTTGTAAGATGATTAGAAGACTTGCGTGAGGGATTGTAGGGGCGCCGAAGGCGTTCCGGAGCGTAACGAAGTGGAGCGGAGGAATGAAGGCTAATGCCGGAACCGCGAAAAGCCCGACGGCGGAACGTAGTGGAGCCGGCACGCCCAATAAGAAATCCTCCGCAGTGGGAGGACTTTGCTATTTAACTAAACTTTTTCAGTTAGACTTTCTGCAATTTTTTCTACAACTTCTACAGGAAGCTTATAAATTGCTGCAATTTCTTCAACTGTAATTTTTCCTAATTTTAAAAGTTCAATGATTTTTTCTTCGTTTTCTTCTTGAATTAATTCTTCTACGGCTCTGCACATTTTATTTACCCCCTTTTCATCTTCTTTAAAATATCTTGCTCTGTCTGCAAAAAGCTTAATTTTCATATCGGCCGGATTTGAGCAGTTAAAATCGTGCATCAAATCTCCAACTGGAGTATTTCCTTTGTACTCTCCGTTTACATAAATGATATGCGAACCATCGCCAAAAAGTTTTCCTGTTTCCGCAATAATTCTGTTAATATGATAAACAGAATTTCCAGTTCCAAGAACATCTTTCTCCGTAATGAATATAACATAAGTTTCAGGTAATTTCTCTGTTTTTTCGCCGGAAACTAGAAGATTTGCATCAATAATCGCACTGTTGTACCTGGCACGTTCAGCCCCAGCCCCTTTATCAGCACGCTGAATCTCTATGTCATAAATTTTTCCAGTACTGTCAGTTGCTTTTACGTCAAGCCGCACAGACCTTCCCTGAAGATTCTTTATATTACTTTGACTTATTGACTCAAGAACTTTCAAATCTGGATTTTCCAGAATAATCTGAAGAAGCAGGGACGTACATTCCAAATCATTTTCAAAAAACTTGGTCATAAAATCATCATCCATAAGCCGGAAATTTTTGATTTTATTCAGAATTTTCTGTTTTTTATGTTCCCGTGTTAGCATCATAAATTTAATATAGTGGTTTTGCGCTGAAAAGTCATTAAAATTTTATGATGATGAATTGCTTACTTCAAGTTCGATAATATTTGCTATTCATAAACCGAAAATTTACTTTGTTTGAATTATTTTATAATCGTATAGAGATAAAAAGAAAGAATATTGCGGAACCGGCGTGTCCCAATTGTAAGCAATTGTAAATCCATTTTTTTCTGATTCATACCTGATATCTGTATTCATTCCTATATCTGATTTCAAAATAGAATAATCAAAATTTTCTGTTTTAAGATATTTTCTTTTTTGAAAATCAAAAAGTTCTGGTATTGTTGTGTATATTGAATCATTAAGTTCTTCAGATATTTTTCCAATACAAATGTATTTTAAATCATCGGAAACACCAAAATCTCCGACATTTTTCAATGCTAAAATATTTTTTCCATTATCAAGATTTACAGCTACTAATTCATTGTTTATGTTCAAATAAAATAAGACATTTTTTACAATTTCAGATTTCCACCTTGTTTGTTCACAGTTCAATACATAGACAATTTCATTTTTATCGTTATAAACATTTTTGTTCAGACAGTCATCACTGTATTCTATACGATAGGTATGTTGTGGAAATAACGATAAACAATTCAGCAAGGAGAAAATTATCAACACTGCTTTTTTCATTTGTTATTCTCCCTGTGTGCACTTATAGAATTCTGTTACTTTGATAACTCTGAATTCTTTAAAATTTTCAATGCAATATGATTTTTTCTTATTCGAATCAGAAAGTCTTGATTTATCACCATTACTTGTGGGAACAATATCTTCAAAAATTCCATCTGCATTTGGCATTCCGTTTATTCCCACCATATGATTTGTTACTTCTGAAGTTGCTGAACTTAAATCAAAAATTCCAACTATCATATAACCGTCGATGTCTTTATCGTAGTCAGACAATCTGCTTAAAAGTCCTTCACTTCCACCCTGTCCACTCTTTGTCCAATAGTCCCAATTTTCTTCTCCGAAAATCGCATTCATAGAATTGGATCTTCCATTCAGTTCCCCAGAGTTTTTTAGAAACAAGGATTTATCATTATTGATTAGTCTTGGATTTGAATAATTTTTTTCTGAAAATTTAGTTTCAAACTGTTGAATTGCACTGCTTATAAGATTTGCAAATGTAGTTATATAACATCCTTCTCTTGCAATTGTAGAACCATTAGAAGGCTCATTACCAAGAAGATCTGGATAATTACTCATATTGTATGTAGCTTCAAATTTCTTTATCTCATTTCAATCCGAATCCACATACCGCACCGGATTGTTCCCTGCGTAGTGGTACAAATTGCTGTTGATG
>CAZXCR010000351.1:0-2443 GCA_964639315.1 uncultured Treponema sp.
AAAATGAAAGCGGGTATAGATTTAAGAAATTGACTTTTCCAACCGGAAAGGAAATTCCTTCGTGTAAAGAAACTCCAAGCAGAGAACCCGCACAGATAATATGATATTCAGGAGCCTCTTCATAAAAAAATTTAAGGGATGTAATGGCCTTAGGAATATCTTGAATTTCATCAAGGATTATGAGGGTGTTTTCTGGTTCGATTTTAAAACCGCACAGCATTTGAAATCCGTTTAAGAGGCGTTCCTTATTAAACGGTGCATTAAACAAAGTCTCAAGTGTCGGATTTTCCTGACAGAAAAGGTAGGCTGTGTTTTTATATTCAGTTCTTCCAAATTCCTTCATAATCCAGGTCTTTCCAGTCTGCCTGGCTCCCTGAAGTATCAGAGGTTTTCGGTGAGCTGAATTTTTCCATTCCTTAAGTTCTTTTATTATCTTTCTGTACATAATTTATTCCTTATAATCACGAAAAATGAACCACTTTAATATATTTATATCACGAAAAATGAATGAGTAAAAGGATTTTTGTACACATAAAGCGAAGGAGTTTTTTTCAAAAAATTAGAAAATGCTAAGTTGCCAAAATCTGCTGATAAAAAAACAGTGATTTGCGTAGCAAATCACAAATCCGTGTGATAAAAAATCACCAAAAAGTGTTATACTTAAGATATGGGGGTTAGTTAAATGAAAGATTTAAGATTAGACAATTCAATTTTTATTATGTATTTAGCCTCCGAAGAATATAAAAGAGAGCATAATCTTACAAATCAACAATTTCTTGAACTTGATGAAAAATATAAGATACTCAACTATATAGCCAGATGCCCAGATATTTTTGACAGTATGACCGAAAAGGAAATGGCAAAGGAGATTGATTATTATGTTTCACCAGTTCTCTAAAACTCTTTATCACGGAACTCCGTTTGAAATTACAAAAATAGATGTAACTAAAGGGCGAAATAATAAAGATTTTGGCAAAGGTTTTTATATGGCTGTTTCAAAGCAGCAGGCAATAGGAATGATGCATAAAAAATATTCCGAACTGCAGAATCGGCTTCAAAATAAAAAGGATATTGACAGTTATTCTGAGCGACTTTATGAAATTAATGTAGATTTAGAATATATTCAGACTCTAAAAGTAAAATATTTTGATAAAGCAGATTTAGAATGGCTTAATTTTATTTTAATGTGTAGAGAACAAGGTGGAACTCCGCATGATTACGATGTAGTTATTGGTCCAACAGCTGATGATAACACTTTGGCATGCTTACGAACTTATTGGCAGGGGTTTTACGGAAAAATCGGCTCAGAAGAAGCAAAAGAAATCCTTCTAAAAAATCTTGAACCTGAAAATCTTGGAAGACAATATTTTATTGCTAAGCAAGAAATTGTGGATAAATTGATAAAGAGCTATAAGGAAATTAATTGGAGATAAATATGACAGAATCGCAGATTGAAACAATCAAAGGTATGTGTACGATAGCCCTTACAAAACACATAATGTCAAAATATAATTTATCTTTGGAAGATTCTTTTTCAAGATTGATGGGAACAGATTTTTATAAAGTTTTTCTAAATGCAAAATCTGGACTATATTTAGAGCCGGATTTCTTTTTATTTGCAGCATGTGATTTGGATCTCGATGGAAAAACTGACGAAATGTATGACTATATAGAGAACAATTAGCGATTTTAACAAAGCAATGCCACAATTTAAAAAAAATAAATATTGTGCTGGATTTTTTAATATTTGTGAAAAATTAGGGCAGGGAGGGAACATAAAATACCAACTTTCCAAACTCTGCTACCCAAAAAAATAGTGATTTGCGTAGCAAATCACAAATCCGTGTGATAATTCAGGGTGATTCCTTCTTGCGATCATAAAATTTTTTCGCATTAACTTAATCTCCACTATTTTAACAGTCATTAAAATGATACATATGAGAGTCAATATTTCAATAATGAAATGTGAAAAAAAAATATTACTCGTGCTTATTCACAAAAGACTGACCATTTATAACGAATCCCGCGTGTAAACTGAAAAAATTTTTTGTAACTGCGATACAAGAAAATTTGCTGTAGCACAAAAAATTTTGTCAGTAACCGCACCACAAGAAATTTTGCGTGTAAACAAGAGAATTTTTTTTATTACCAGTGCGTGTGTAATGTAAAGGATTTTTTGTAAACTGAAAAAATTTTTAGCAACTGAAAAAATTTAACTTTTTACAATTAATCATCTAAGTGCCGATTGCGCGTGTTACCGACAGAATTTACGGTCTAATAAAAAATTCTCTTCTTAACAAAAAAATCTGCGATTCTCGCTTGCGAAAACTTGTGAAGCACCCGCACCCCTGCGCCAACGCAAATTATTGCTTATTTTCCTGAACTAACTTTTCGTACTCAGCTTCGTCGATGTGGTATTTTTTGTGCAAAATCGTCCACGAAA
>CAZXCR010000352.1:0-2428 GCA_964639315.1 uncultured Treponema sp.
GGAAAAAAAACTTGCTCCAACTAAGTAAAAATTGCAAAAACTCGAATTTTGACCTCTTACCTAACAGCCCCCGAACTAAATTCGGGGTGACGGTATGCTAAATTTTAATGATCCTTCATCAAATCAGCGTCGTGAATATCTTTTGCAGCGTTTAGTCTGTCTAGTTCTGAATATAAGAAGGTCTTCCATTCTGCAGGTCGGAAAACCGGACTTGTTATGAAAATGTCTTTATCGCCACGTCCGCTCATATTTATAATAATCACGTCATCTTTAGAAAGTTTTGGTGCAAGTTTAATTGCTTCTGCTCCGGCATGAGCGCTTTCCATTGCAAATAAAACTCCTTCGTTTCTGGCAAAGAATTTAACTGCTTCCAAAGCTTCCTTGTCCAATGCAGAAGTAAATTCTACTCTACCCGACTTTCCCAGCGCCGCAAGTTGTGGACCAATTCCGCAGTAATCAAGCCCCGCCGAAATTGAACGAGTTGGAAGTGCCTGTCCGTCATCATCAAGCAAAAAGCGACTCTTGTAACCTTGCAAAATTCCTTCGCGACCTGCACTTGTCATACGACTTGCATTTTCGCCAATTCCAGGTCCAATTCCACCAGCTTCTACTGCAATTAAGCGAGGCTCTTTTTGGTCAATGAAAGGCGCAAAACAGCCAATCGAATTTGAACCGCCTCCACAGCAAGCAATAATTACTGTTGGTTTTATACCGCGATCTTCGCACTGCTTTTTAATTTCTTTTCCAATTACAGACTGAAATTCCCGCACAATATCCGGGAAAGGAGCTGGTCCAAGTGCAGAACCCAAAACGTAATGAGTTGTATCCAAATTTGCAGTCCAGTCGCGCATTGCTTCATTTACAGCATCTTTTAAGGTGCGGGTTCCCGAAGTAACCGCTTTAACCTTTGCGCCGTAAAGTTCCATTGAAGCAACATTAGGCTGCTGACGGCGAACATCAACTTCGCCCATATAAACTGTGCAGTCAAGACCAAGTTTTGCGCACGCAGCGGCAGTTGCAAGTCCATGCTGACCCGCGCCAGTTTCTGCAATAATGCGTTTTTTGCCCATATATTTTGCCAAAAGACACTGACCTGTAGCGTTGTTAATTTTATGAGCGCCAGTATTTGCTAGTCCTTCAAGTTTTATATAGATTTTTGCACCGCCCAAAATTTTTGTAGCACTTTCAGCAAACAAAAGCGGAGTTTCCCTGCCAATATAATCGCGCTGAATTGTGCGGTATTCTTTTAAAAAGTTTTCATCCTGCATTGCCTGTTTAAAAGCAGCTTCAAGTTCATCAAGTGGACGCCTTAAAACTTCTGCAACATACTTTCCACCAAAATTGTCAAAAAATCCATTGTCTGAATGTGTCATAAATTCCTCTTTTTGCCGGATTTTCAGGAGCGCACGGTTTGAGTTTAGCTTGCACTCTTTTTATTGAACTTTGTTAGCGCCGGCGATGTTTCTTTTTATAGAAACATAATATTCTTATTAAGATTCTCTGTCAACGATTTTTTTTGATGATTTTTTTGATGAAGCAAAATTCTTCTGCAAGTACGCGCCCGCTGTGAGTTAAAAAAATTCGCTCCAGAAAATTTTAAAAAAATTCTATTACCAACTCGCTCACACTTTGCAAACTCTGCTTAGAATTTGCCGCAACCTACGGAAACTACTACAACAGCGCTGATTGAGCTTGTACTGATAGAATTTTTAGTTAAGAAAAAATCAATTTCTTAGCAAGAACAATCTGCGAGTTTTCGCAAGAAAACTTGTGTTGCCCACGAATGTGGGCATACGTTTACACGGGCAAAAAAAACTGCCGCCTGCAAACAAAACTGCAAGCGACAGTTCTTAAAAGACCATCTTTTTACAAGATGATTTTTACTGCAATGTAAAAGTCGTACTTATAGTCCAGCTGTCAACCTCAATCTGCGAAGAAGAATTTTCAGTTGGTGTATAAGTATAAGCAACTCGCCAGTTACCAAGAGAACTTTTTTCAAAAGTGCATCCACTTGGCATGTCACTGCAGAAGTTTGAATAGGTTACAGTGCTATCTTCAGTGGTACCAGAATTTGTAAGAGTTGCAGTAAGTGTGCTGTCATCAAAAGTGTAGCCTTCCTGACCAGAATATGAATTTTTCATGGTAGAGTATGCCTCTTCTGTATTAAACTTTGCAATACTTTTAGCTGTATAGGAACTATTTTTTATTGTGACATTGGAATCAGCTTCAGTTCCTTCAATAACAACAGTTTCATTTGTTTCCTGTGTACTAGACAATGTCACTGTCTCTGTTGTTTGAGACATTTCCGATACCAGCTTTAGTGCGTAAGTTCCAGCGTCAGGAGCAAATTCTTCTACTACTGACCAAACTTCCTTTTCTCCACAAGAAAAGAACGCAAAACTTGCAACACAAACTGCCGCAACCAAAA
>CAZXCR010000353.1:0-2423 GCA_964639315.1 uncultured Treponema sp.
AAGAAATTAATTTTTTATTAAAGCGGAATTTTGTTAGTAACAGCCACAAACTCGCGGGTCTTCTTGATAAGAATTTATTTTTTTTAACGCCACCTAGCCCCGATTGTAGTGGCGCGCCGAAGGCGCGTTCTGAAGCGTAGCGGAAGAATGGAGGCGAATGCCGTAACCGCGGAAAGCGGGATTTCTAAAAAATTTCGGCACGCAAGCGAAGTCTGCGTGGCGCGCTTGAGTAAGAAAAATTTGCTCCAAATGAACTTTTTTCACCTGAAATTTAAAGGGGGCTTTCTTATTGACAATAGCTTTTTTTTTTAGGAATATTTTATCCAATTATGGAAAATGTCTTATCAAAACAGCAGCTTGAATCTATGTCTACTGCTGATCTTATTTCGCTTTCGGATGAATACGGAATTGAAATTCCTGACAATTTAAACCGACGCTTTATTATTGAAGAACTTTTGGAAACTTCTGCTGAGCTGGAATCTTCTTTTGAAAACGACGACGAAGAGGTAACGCTTAATGACGAAAAAGCGGAACTGCCTGAAACTCTGCCAAAATCTTACAATGAAACTGAAATAGATCTTGTTCTGCGGAATCCTGAGTGGATTTTTGTTTACTGGGATATTTCTGAAGCTGCTTTGACTAAAATTAAAAACAGTCCGGATTTTTCTGGTATTTTTTTGCATCTTGATTTTTACGATTCTATGGACGAGGAAGAAAAGCCAAATTCTTCCATAAATATTAAAATCAATCTTGAAACTAGAGAGCAGTACGTTCTTGTGCCGGAAGACAAAAATATTTTGAATGTGGTTCTTGCCTGCTCGTATGGTGAAGAAAATTTTGACATTCTTGCAAGTTCGCGCCGCATTTCTATTCCACGTGTAAATGATGAAATTAAGGAAATGCAGCCGGGTAAAAAGATGAATTTTCCGCCGTTAGTAAATATTTCTGGGTTAAAACTGATTTTGCACAATCATTATTTAAATCACGGGGAATTTTTTAGTTGATTTTTGGGGATTTTGGGTTTTGAAGGGAGTTTTTGGTTAAGAAGTGGATTTTTCTTAACTGGCAATTCTGTTGGTAACAAACGCGTGCTTACTGATAGATTTTTTGTTAAGAAGTTGAGTTTTTTTTAACTAAAAAATTTTGTTGGTAACAGGCGAGAGTTTTTGTTAAGAAGGGGCACTTTTTTGTTAACAGAAAATTTCATTAGGTTGAATTTCGAGTTTAAACAAAATTTACAAAAAGATGAAAAAGCCTAGCCCCGATGGTAAGGGCGGCGTAGCCGTTCAAAACCATAGGTTTTGAATGACAACCCTGAACAGCGGGTTTACTAAAAAAATTTACTGTCGGAACGTAAAAAAATTTGTAGCAGGAAAAAAAATTTGCTCCAAGTAAATAAAAATTGCGAAACTCGAAGTTTGTATATTTAAAAATATTGTGTATAAAAAAGAGGATTTATAAAGGGAGTTTTTATTATGCCAAAAAATTTAGTTTTAGTGATTGAAGCGAATCAAGGCTACATAAGAAATATTGACGATAAGTGCGATTTTTCTGAACAAAATGACATTCTGTTTACTGCACTTACAAACACATACATTCCTCTCTTAAATATGCTTGCCAGGCTTTCGAGCGAGGGGCTGAACTTTAAAATTTCGCTTGTTATGAGTGCGCCGCTCTGCTCTTTACTTTGCGACCCAATAATTCAAAAGCAGTACGTGGATTATTTAGACAAACTTATCGATTTGGGCGAAAAAGAAGTTAAGCGCACTGCAAATACTGAATTTGAAAATTTGAGTAAAAAATATTTAAATTCTATCATTCAAACAAAAATCGATTTTACTGAAACTTACAATTGCGATCTTGTAAAATCGTTCCGTCACTTTGCAAAAACTGGCGTTCTTGAACTTATTCCAACTGCAGCAACTTATGCTTACCTTCCATTTTATTCTTATCTTCCTGAAGCACTGAACGCGCAGGTTGAAACAGGACTTTATTCGCAGCGTTACTATTTTGGCGATGCGGGCGAAGGATTTATGCTTCCTTACAAAGGATATGCAAAGCCGCTTGATAGAATTTTGCGCTCTTACGGAATAAATTACACAATTCTTGACGCGCGTTCACTTATTTTCTGCGATAAATGTCCCGAAACTGGAATTTTTGCTCCGGTAAGATGCAGTAATTCCCTTGTTCTTTTTGGTGCTGACCCAGAAACTTATAACGAACTTGAAGGCGACGAAGGCTTTAGTAAAAATTCAGTTTACAGAAGTCAGCAAAGAGACATTGGATTTGATCTTGATTTAGGTGAACTTGAAGATTTTTTTGGTGATGAAAAAAAGCGCATTCAAACAGGATTTAAATATTATAGTCAGGAAGATGATGAGGAAAATCCTCAGGAAATATACAATTTTGAAAATGCTAAAATT
>CAZXCR010000354.1:0-2409 GCA_964639315.1 uncultured Treponema sp.
CTTCATATCCCTTAGCGCCAAACATCTGGCGGAAAGCCAAACGACCAATACGGCCAAAACCATTAATAGCAACTTTTACATCTGCCATGTTAGTTCTCCTATAAAAATAAAAATTTATTTTGACTAGAATATAATGAATTTATACTGTTTAGTCTATAATTAGATAATTTAATTTTTCCAGACGGTAAATTCGGTTCTGGAACAAAAGTCGCAAAGCAAGCAAAGCATGCGGCTCATTACGCTACAACAGAATATGCTTCCGCAGAAAGTTGCAAGTTTACGCTTGCTAACGAGTTTATCGCAAGCGACAAACTCGCGGTCTTTTTGTTAATGGAAGGATTTTTTATTAACAGAAAATTTTATCAGTAATAGTTGCTTGATTTCGACAGGCTCAATCGGTGCTTAGATGATAATTTCAAAAACTCGAATTTTGACCTCTTAGTAAAAGTGAAATTTAATTTTTTTTACCCCCGCAAGAAGAAAAATGGGCGGTTGAATAGAAAAACCTAGCCGGCGGTGGAGACGTTGCGTAGCAAGCCGACGCGAAGCGGCGGCCGAGCGGAAGGAGCGAGCGGCGGAAGTGCCGTTACCTAAGAGAATTTTGCTCCAAAAAATCAAAAATCACGAAAAAAAACACAAATTGAATATAGTTTTTAAAATCAATATAATGATTTTTTAGGAAATTTTTTTGTGTAAATTGAGGTTAAAATGAAAGCGATTGAACTTGAAAAAGCATATAATCCAAAGGATTTTGAAGACAGAATTTATAATCAGTGGGTAGAAAACGGCTGCTTTAAACCTGCTTCGGACGAAAAATCTCCGCTTCATAAATCTTATCTTGAAAAATCAAAGAATGCTGCGGTTTCTAAATATACTGTTGTAATTCCGCCGCCAAATGTTACTGGCGTTCTTCATATGGGCCACGGGCTTAACAATACGCTGCAGGACATTGTTGTGCGCTACCACAGAATGAATGGCGACAATACTTTGTGGATTCCTGGAACTGACCACGCTGGAATTGCTACTCAGAATGTTGTGGAACGTCAGCTTAAAAAAGAGGGCTTGAGGCGTCAGGATTTGGGTCGGGAAGCTTTCTTGAAGAGAACTTGGGCTGTAAAAGAAGAACATCACAATACTATTGTAAAGCAGCAGCGGAAACTTGGAAATTCTACTGACTGGGACAGAGAACGCTTTACTATGGACGAAGGTCTTTCGAAGGCGGTTCGCGACGTTTTTGTTACACTTTACGAACGCGGTCTTATTTACAAGGGACATTATTTGGTTAACTGGTGCCCGCGCTGTGGAACTGCCCTTGCTGATGATGAAGTTGACCACATTGATACTGACGGTGCAATGTATCACATTTGGTACGAATATGCTGATGGTCCGGCTCCTGACGGTTCTACTCGCATTGAAATTGCTACAACACGCCCTGAAACTTTGCTTGGCGATACTGCGGTTGCCGTAAATCCAACTGACGAGCGCTACAAGGCAATTGTTGGTAAAAAATTAAAGCTTCCGTTAACTGACCGAGTAATTCCGATTATTGCAGATAATTATGTTGATAAGGAATTTGGAACCGGTATGGTAAAAATTACTCCGGCTCATGACCCTAACGACTGGGAAGTTGGAAAGCGAAACAATCTTGAAGTAATCAATATTTTGAATCCGGACGGAACTTTGAATGAAAACTGTCCTGAAAAATACCGCGGACTTTCTTGCCAGGATGCCCGCAAACTTATTATTGCTGATTTAACTGAACTTGGTCTTTTCAAAGAAGAAGAGAAAATAAAGCATTCTGTAGGACACTGTTACAGGTGCGCCACTGTAGTTGAACCTTATTTGAGCGACCAGTGGTTTGTAAAAATGAAGCCGCTTGCAGACAAAGCTCTTGCCGCATGGAAAAATGAAGAATTTGTATTTTATCCGCGCAAGTGGGAAAACACCTTTACTCACTGGATGGAAAATATCCGCGACTGGTGCATAAGCCGCCAGCTTTGGTGGGGTCACAGAATTCCGGTTTGGTACTGCAAAAACTGCGGAGAAATGATTGTAAGCCGCGAAGATCCGTCGTGCTGCCCTAAATGTTCTGCTTCTGCACAAAATCTTGAACAAGACCCTGACGTACTTGATACTTGGTTTAGTTCGTGGTTGTGGCCTTTTTCAACTTTAGGCTGGCCTGAAAATACTGAAGACCTTAAAAATTTCTATCCTACCACGGCTCTTGTTACTGCCTACGACATTATTTTCTTCTGGGTTAGCCGTATGATTATGGCAGGTCTTGAATTTACTGGAAAATCGCCTTTCCACGACATTTATATCCACGGACTTGTAAGAGACAAGCAGGGAAGAAAAATGTCAAAGTCGCTTGGGAACGGAATTGACCCTCTTGAAATTATTGATATGTAC
>CAZXCR010000355.1:0-2407 GCA_964639315.1 uncultured Treponema sp.
GCGACAAACTCGTTAGCAAGCGTAAGCTTGCGACTTTTCGCGGTTTCATTCAAAACCTGCGGTTTTGAACGCTGCGCGCCGCTAATGTTCGGGCTAAGTCTCTTGCTAAAATTTTGTACGTTAAGAAAAATCCGCAAGTTTCGCTTCTTAACAAAAAATTCTATCAGTAACCAGCGCGCGCTCTACTTGCAGAAAATTTTTTACTTAACAGGTCAAAATTCGAGTTTTAATCAAGAAGTTACAAAAAAAGGTGTAGGAAAACGAAAGCCTCGGTGGTTGAGCCTGTGCCGCAGCCTTCGGTTGCTTCCCGAGTTTTCTTACGAAAACTCGCAAAATTTTTTGTTAAGAAATTGATTTTTTCTTAACAAAAAATTTTATCAGTAATAGTCGCTTGATTTCGACAAGCTCAATCGGCGCTTAAATGATTAATTGTAACAAACTCGAATTTTGACTTAACAACAAAATTTTTTTGCCAGAAAAAATCTTCTGGTAACTCACGCGCGGTGCATACTTGCAGCAAAATCTCTTCTTAACAAAGAAAATTTTCTGCAAAAAGAAAACGCTCATCTTAACCACCCGCGCGTCAAAAGCGCGCGCGTAATGTCGTGAATTTTTCCTTAACTGAAAGACTTTTTTTGTTAACAAAAATTATTTTCTTAACAAAAAAAAAGTCCGCTAAGTTCACACCCTAAAGCTTTTGAACTTAACGGACATTTCGTATTTTAAGAATTTTAGAACTTCAAGAATCAGCGTGCATATTCAATGATTCTTGTTTCTCTAATCATCGTAATTTTAATCCTTCCAGGGTAGCGCAGGTCAGTTTCAATTTGTTTTGCAACATTTTTTGCAAGTTCTTTAACCTGGTCATCAGGAATTTTTTCGTTGTTTATAAGAATACGAAGCTCTCTACCTGCCTGAATTGCGTATGCCTGTTCAACTCCGTCAAACTTACGTGCAATTTCTTCAAGATTTTCAAGTCTCTTAACGTAATTGTCCACTGTTTCACGGCGGGCGCCAGGGCTTGCTGCACTTATAGCGTCTGCAATCTGAACAATAATGGCTTCAATGGTTTGCGGCTCGCAGTCGTTGTGGTGAGCAGCAATTGCATTTACAACTCTGGAATCTTCTCCCATCTTACGCGCCATTTCGGCACCAACTTCAGCATGGTTTTGGTCACTGTCGTTTTCAGCGCCCTTTCCAATATCGTGCAAAAGTGCCGCTCTTTTTGCAAGTTCCCGGTCAGCTCCAACTTCAGAAGCAATAAGACTTGCAAGTTCAGCAACTTCCCTCGAGTGTGTAAGCACATTCTGACCATAACTTGTGCGGAAGTAAAGTCTACCAATTGCCCTTATGCCTTCCTGACCTATATTGTGAATTCCAAGATCAAAGAGTGCCTTTTCGCCTTCTTCGTAAATTTTCTGCTGAATTTCGCGAGTAACTTTCTGAACAATTTCCTCAATTCTAGCCGGATGAATGCGTCCGTCAGTAATAAGCCGTTCAAGAGCAACTCGGGCAATTTCCTTGCGAACCGGATCAAAGCAGCTAATAACAACCGCTTCTGGAGTATCATCAATAATAATGTCAACTCCGGTAAGGGTTTCAAGCGTTCTAATGTTGCGTCCTTCACGACCAATAATGCGACCCTTCATTTCGTCGCTCGGAAGCGAAACTGTTGCAACCGTAATGTCACTGGTAACTTCTGTTGCAAGCCGCTGAATTGCGCTCACAAGAATTTCCTGAGCCTTCTTTTCAGACTGAAGCTGTGCTTCCTGATCAATCTTGTTAAGCAAAGCCTGTGCATCGTGGCGGGCTTCATTTTCAAGACTTTTAATAATCAGCGACTTTGCCTCGTCTTTTGTAAGACCAGAAATTCTTTCAAGTTCAGTTCTAAGACTGTTTTCTTTTTCGTTAAGGTGATGTTCCTTTTTGTTAAGTTCCGCAGTCTTAGCTTCAATTTCCTTGTCTTTTTTTTCATACTCCTGGCTTTTCTGTTCCAAGAGTTCCTCTTTCTTGTTTACCCTGCTTTCGAAGCGCTGTAATTCAGCACGGCGATCGCGGTTTTCTTTCTCCTGCTGGTTTCTGTCCTGAATGAGTTGTTCTTTTGCCTGAAGAAGAATTTCCTTTTTTTGAGCTTCTGCTTCTTTTATTGCATCCTGTTTTACGCGTTCAGCCTTCTGTTCTGTAGCAGACAACTGAAATTTTGCATAAATCCATCTTATGAACCATCCAAGAATAAGTCCTACAACCGGGAGAATTACGTACAATAACCAAGTCATAATTTTCTCCTTAATAAACTTTCATATTTTAAAATACAGACTATTTTAATATTAGAAAATTTTCATTTAATAGTAATATACCAATAAAAGATTGTCAAAAACGCCTAAGGTATATTTTCTAGACACGGGAC
>CAZXCR010000356.1:0-2403 GCA_964639315.1 uncultured Treponema sp.
AAAAAATCAATTTCTTAGCAACAAAAATCTGCGAATTTTCGCAAGAAAACTCGTGTTGCCCACGAATGCGAGCATACGTAACCGTAAGGTTGCGACGAACAGCGGATTCCTAAAAAAAATTCAGCAAGCGGGCGAAGCCTGCGACGCGCGCTTGAGAAAAAAAATTTGCTCCAAATAAGTAAAATTTATAACAAATTCGCTACGTTCAAAAAAAATCCATAAAAAAAAAAGCCCGCCCAAAACTTGAGCGGACTTTTGAGGGTCAGTTTTTATAAGATGGTTAAAATCTTAACTGCTAAATTATTTTTAGCGCTTCAAATTAATTACTGTTTCCAGCATTGAATCACCGGTTTGAATTGTCTTTGCGTTTGATTCGAAACCGCGCTGAGTTACAATCATATCAGTAAGCTGCTCGGTTAAATCAACGTTACTCATTTCAAGAGTTCCGGCAAGCATACTTCCCTTACCGGCAGTTCCACTTTCGCCTACATTTGCCATTCCAGAGTTAATGCTTTCTGCAAACATTGTATCGCCTTTCTTTTCAAGACCGCCCTGGTTTGTAAAACTTGCCATTGCAATCTGACCAATTGTCCTTACAGAACCGTTTGAATAAACTCCGGTTATAATTCCGCTCTGGTCAATTTTAAAGTTGTCAAGGTAGCCAAGTTTGTATCCGTCTTGATAATTTGCCTTTGTTGTACTTTTTGACGCTGCCTGAGTAATTGAATTTTCCATTGAACCAATTGTTCCAAGATTCAAGTTAAAGGTCTGGCGGTAAGGATTTCCGTCTGCATCAGGATTTGAATCAGCAACTGCATAAGATGCCTGCAAAACAATTTCGCCTTCTGGATTTGAAACATTTCCGGCACTGTCTTGAACTGAAAGCAACTTGCCAGTGTTGTCAAAATTAAGAGTGTATGTGTTATCAACTCCGTCTGTTGTGCCAAAACCAATTCTTGTCTGGGTAAAATCAGCATTGTCAGGATCTACATTTACACTTACTGTCCACTGATTTGGATTTCCTGGAACTTTTGAAAAATTCATCTGAACCTGATGTTCGTTTCCGTAAGTATCGTAAATATTGATTTCAGTCTGCCAGGTTCCTTCAAGAATTTGATCTGCTGTAGGATTTTCTGGAATTTCAGGAGTATTTTTATTCAAGTTACAAAAGTAACGTACATTTTCTGTTGCCTTAGGCGGATCTTTTTGTCCTACAGGAATTACAAGATCAGTTGGTGTTGATGACGTGCGCAAAACCTGTCTTCCGTTTACATCTTCTGCCATCCAACCCTGTACACGAAGTCCGTTTGAAGGATTTACAAGAGTTCCCTCAGAGTCAACTCCAAAAACACCGGCTCTTGTGTAGAAAGTTTCATCACCATTTTTCATTACAAAAAATCCGTTTCCCTGAATGGCGATATCAGTAGAAACTCCGGTTGACTGCAAATTTCCCTGAGTAAAAATAGTATCAATTGCAGCAACGCTCATTCCAAGACCAACTTCTTTTGGATTTACGCCGCCAACTTCTTCGTTAGGACGACTTGCACCGCCAAGCTGCTGACTAATCATATCCTGAAAATCAACGCGTCCTCGTTTAAAACCGTAAGTGTTTACGTTAGAAATATTGTTTCCAATTACATCCATACGTGTCTGGTGATTTTGCAGACCTGAAACGCCCGCATAAAGTGATCTCATCATAACTAGTAACCTCTACTTTTATTCGCCATAAACGGCAGAAATTTGTTTCATATCGTAATACATATTTCCAATGCGAACCTGCGGATTTGCTCCGTAAGTTACCGCCTCAACTTTTCCAGTAACAGAAGTGCCGCCAACGTCAATATCAACAATTTTGCCGATTGTATTCACGCCCTGCGACGAAACCATCATTGCGTTAAGTTTCGCAAATTCCTGATTCATATTTGTCATCTGCTCAAGTGAAGAAAACTGAGCCATCTGCGCAATAAATTCTGTGTTTTCCATAGGAGAAGTAGGATCTTGATTCGAAAGCTGCGTAATCAGAAGCTTTAAAAAATCATCTTTTCCTAAAGACTGCGAAACCTGCTTACCGGTAACATTATTTGCCTTGTTAAAGCTGTCAACCTGTAAATTAAGTTTTGCCATTTCCTGACTCGACATTTGCGTGTTCAACTGACTTGTAAGTTCAACTCCGTTCATAAAATCCACCTTGATTACACAGAATTTTTTATTTTTAACTGCAATTTTTAAACTTTTTTACAAAAACTTTTCTGCAAAAAAATTAAGCAACAACATTCACTCTGGAATTTCCGTTTTTATAAGAGCCGCCTTCAACCGAAACTAAAGCCGCCTCGTTTTCCAAAGGAACATAATCGCCATAAACTCGTCTTGCCGCAAAAGTATTGCTGTGCTCCTGACTTTGAT
>CAZXCR010000357.1:0-2389 GCA_964639315.1 uncultured Treponema sp.
AATTTCTTGCTGACGCTTCGCCGTAACATCATCAATACAAACAATAATTCCAGTAATATTTTTTTCCTGCACCAGCGGCTGAAGTCTGATATTTAAAAAACACACTTTGTTATCTGAGGTAATTGAAAATTCGTGGCTGCAATGAATACTTTTGTTCAAACTGCAATTTTTTAAATACTGCGAAATTTCTTCGTCATCAATAAGATTCCAGAATTTTTCTTCATTTGAATCTAAATGATGGGTTTTAAATGGAATAAATCTCTCCGCAACTTTGTTATGAAGCACAATCTGCCAGTCATTGTTTAAAATTACAAGTCCTGTAGGCATACTTTCTATAATCGACAAAAACGCAATATTGTCAGCCTTTATAGAATTAATTAAGCGGGCAAGCTGTTCGTCCGAAAGTTTTTGTATTTTTTGTGATGCTTTTTTTACAAATTCATTCATTCATTGCATCCCTTAAAATTCCTTTGTTCTGATAATTTATCTGCATAATACTTCGGGTAAGTTCTTCAAGTGCGGCTCTTGGACTCTGATTAAAAACAGATGTGTTGTTGTAAATTCTCTGAATTTCCCTAAGAATTTTTGCAGAAGCCTCACATCCGCCTTCGCTTTTTAAAAGATATTTTTGTGCTTGAAAAAGTTCCTGCATAAAAATCTTAAAAAGTACCCGCGGCGTAAAATTTCCACACTGTTCGCAAATTGACTGAAGGTCGCAAAGACGGCCCTGAGCAATCTTTTCAAAAAATTCGTCAGCCTTAAATCTAACTAAATCAGGACTTACGGGCAAATACGAAAGAAGAAAATCATTAATATTAAAATTTTTTTCATTCTTACTCAGTTTAGGCTTTGTATGGTAAACCCGCTCAATAAGTTCTTCCTGCTCAGACGAGGAACGTTCTGTAAAAGTGTAAGTGCGCACCCGCGAAAGAATTGTAGGCAAAATAGCGCCACGATTTGAAGTTGTAAGAATAAAAACAACATTCTGCGGCGGTTCCTCAAGAATTTTCAAAAGTGCATTCCGCGAAGTTTCAGCCATTTTGTCAGCATTTTCAAAGATTACAATTTTTTTGCCATTAACAGTGCTAAGATGCGCCCAAGAAGAAATATTGCGCACCTGATTTACAGGCAGACTTTCATACAAAAAGGAATTTTCCAGTTTTTCGCACAAAGTCTGAACCTGGTCAACTGTTTTTTCAATTTCTGAATGTTCCACAAGCGGATGAACTGGATCAAGCACCTCAATCAACTCTTCAATCTGCTGAACAAGAAGCGAAATTTTCTGCAATTTTTCATCATCTTCCCACAAAATAGAATTGAAACGCGAGGTAAGCTTTCTTACGGCTCTTATGTACAAATAGCGGGAAGATTCTAAGTGACTTGAATTATTTATGCTCTCCTGAAGTAAGGTTCGTCTTGCCGCAGAAATTTCAAGAATCCGATTTCCACTTCCTGCAATAAGCACATTCGGACTTATCATCGCCTTGTGCCGCAAGCAACTTTGGCATTTACATTCCCATCTTCCTTTAGGATTTTGCTGACACGAAAGAACACGGGCGGTTTCAAGTGCGGTTGTAAATTTGCCACTTCCTTCAGGGCCCGAAAATAAAATTGACCCCGGCAAATTGTCTTTTTGAACCGCCTCTTTTAGAAAACGCGTAGCCTTTTGGTAAAGAACATTTTCATACATAGTTTAACCTAAAGTTTTTCTCAAATCAGTTGGTAAGAACCGCATTTGAACTTACAGAGTTAACTGTATTCACAACGCCTTCTACAGGAACTGCAAGTACGCCAGAAAGCATTTTGTAAAAAATACTTCCGTTAAGCAGTTCCGAAACATCAAACCAAGACTGCGCTGAAAGAATAATCAAAACTATTGCAACAATAGCAAGTCCTTCAACAAGTCCAAAAACAAATCCTAAAATTCGGTCTAGTGAAGTAAAAATTTTTGCACTGAAAATTTTCTTTATAAGAAGCTGCAAAATTTTTAAGATAATAAAAATGCCGGCAAAGAAAATCAAAAATGAAATAACAACTGCCAGAACGTGAATTTTTACAAGTGGATCAAAAACTGGAACAAGCCGACTGTAAAATAAAATCGCAACCCAGGCAGAAATTACAGGAACTCCCATTCCAAACAATTCGTTTATAAAACCACGAATAAGCGCCACAATTGCGCACACAAGAATTATTCCTAAAAAAATAAGATCAATAATTGGAAGATTCATTTTTTCTCCTATAAAAATCGATAAAAATTTTTTTTAAACTGACTTAAGAAAATCCGCTATTCTAAGCCTTAATTTTTCTTACTTCAAAATAATTTCTGCAATTTTTTCAGCAGGAATTTCGTTTCCGCAAATAGCCTTGCAAGAAGCAGAAAATTTATTTC
>CAZXCR010000358.1:0-2387 GCA_964639315.1 uncultured Treponema sp.
ACTGAACTGAACTGAACTGAACTGAACTGAACTGAACTGAACTGAACTGAACTGCCAAGATTCTACTCTCCCTTACTTAAGTGTCAAGTGCCTGAAAATAATAATTTCTTAAACTTATCTTAAATTAATTTTATAGCAGATTTTTCAAATTTCAAGGAGATTTTAAGGTATTTTGAGTTTGTGGAAGTTGCACAACAAACACGGTGGTTGAGCCTGTCGAAACCACCATCTGTAAGTGAACAACTTGATTGCGACAAGTTCAACCAGTGTCAGTTTTATTTTGAATACATTTGAAAAAATTAGAAAACAATTGAAGTTCTTGCAATACTTTATAAAAATCTATAAACTAGTCGAACTTTTTTAGGAAAAGGAAACTTAAAATTACGGTTTCCTTGCAAATATAAAGCCGAAAAACCGCTTTTTTGAGGAAATGGGAATTTTTTTATACTGCGGTTTTTAGCGCTTTGTTCAGGAAATCTACTAAGGACAAAACAGTATGAAAGAACATTTTGACTCAAACGAGGTCGCAGCAAACGAAAATTTTGCCGACGAAACAGAAAATTCAGTTTTTCAGCAGACTGAAGCAGATTCAGCAGACTCATTGGATTCAGCAGACACATCAGATTTATCAGATTCAGCAGAAGAAAATCAGCAGGACGACGCAGAAATTTCTTTTGCAGATTTAGGACTCGATGAAACCACCTTAGCCGCAATTGAAAAAAAAGGCTTTGTTCACCCTTCACCAATTCAAATTCTTGCAATTCCGCGCCTTTTAACAGGTGACGCAAATGTTATTGCAAGAGCCCGCACTGGAACTGGAAAAACGGCAGCTTTTGGGCTTCCTTTGGTTCAGTCTTTAAGGAACGAAAGCGACTGTGTACGTGCAATAATTCTTGAACCAACGAGAGAACTTGCTATGCAAACCGCCACTGAAATGGCTTCGTTTACAACTGGAAGATATCCACGCACTTGCGTTGTTTATGGCGGCGCTGGTATGAGCGAGCAGATTCGTTCACTAAGAAAGGGCGTTGAAATTGTAGTTGGAACTCCGGGACGCGTTCAGGACCTTATGGAAAGAGGCGTTCTTGATATCAGCAAAATTGAGTATTTTATTCTTGATGAAGGCGATGAAATGCTCGACATGGGATTTGTTGAAGACATTGAAAATATTTTTTCAAAAGCAAATCCTGACTGTCGCGTTCTTTTGTTCAGCGCAACAATTCCTGCCCCAATTTTAAAAATTGCTCAGAAATTTATGGGCGAATACGAGATTGTTGAAGAAGAAGGCGTTGTTGAAGAGCCGCTTTTAATTGACCAAAAATATTGGGTTGTGCGCGAAAATGAAAAAATCGAAGCATTAGTGCGACTTATTGATATTTCACCAAATTTTTACGGACTTGTTTTTGTTCAGAGAAAATCTGACGCAGACTACGTTTCTAAAGCACTGGACGAAAAAGGATACGAAGCGGCGGCTTTACACGGAGATATTCCTCAGGGTCAGCGAGAAAAAATCTTAAGCAGATTCAGAAGCGGAAAAACCCGAATTCTTGTTGCTACAGACGTTGCAGCTCGCGGAATTGATATTGGCGGACTTAGTCACGTTGTAAACTACGAACTTCCTTTTGACGGTCCTACTTACGTTCACAGAATTGGTCGTACAGGAAGAGCTGGTTCTAGCGGAATGGCAGTAACTTTTGTACGCCCCGAAGAACGCAGAAGACTTCAGTTCTTAAAAAATGCAATCAGAAGAAGTGCAAAAGGTGAAATGACCGAAGGCGAAATTCCTTCTGTTGAACAGGTTCTCGAAGTAAAAAAACAGCGGCTTTTTAGCGAACTTAAAGAAAAAATCGGAGTTAAAAAGAATTCTTCGGAGACTGAAAGTCAGCAGGAAGAAAATTCAGAAAAATCAGAAGGAACAGAAAGTTCTTCAGTTTTCCAGCAGATGGCTCAGGAACTTTGCGACGGACAAAGTGCAATTGATGTTGTAGCATCGCTGCTTTCTGCCGCTTACGGAACTTCGCTCAGTAAAAAACACTACGGAAAAATAAATTCGTTTTCTTCAAAAGGCGAAAAATCATCAAGAGACGGAAGAAGAGACAGATCAAAAAAATCTCCTTTTGTTGGAGAAAATCAAATCAGACTTTACGTTCAGATGGGCTGGAAAGATGGCTACAATCCAAAGAAAATTGCAGCATTTTTCAGTTCGCTTTTGGGCGTAAGAGACAAGGATGTAGACGCAATCGATATGGCCGACAAATTCTGTCTTTTGAACCTGCCACTTGAAGAAGGAAAAAGAGCCATAGAAATGTCGCAGAGCGATTCTAGCATGCCGCACATTCATCAGGACACAAAGGTAAAAGTTGACTTTGGCGGTCGTGAAGAACGTT
>CAZXCR010000359.1:0-2384 GCA_964639315.1 uncultured Treponema sp.
TGTAAGTAAATAATTTTTTTTGTGGCCGCAAGTTTAATGGGGTTTGATAATTTCCTTTAGGCTTGTGTCTACAAAACTTTTTAAATTTTCGGTAATTGCTTTTTTAATCAAAATTATTTCCTCAGAATCTTGTTCAAATGAACTTTTTACAGGCAAAAACAAAACTGAAATATCCACACCCAGTGCCTTTGTAATTTTTGCAAGGTTTTTGTCGCTCGTCCAGCAGCGCGAAAGTTCAATATTTTTCACGGTTTCTTCGGAAAGTTCGGCTTTTTCTGCAAGCTGAAATTGCGTAAGATTTTGAGCTTTTCGTATGCGTTTTACATTTTCACCAAGTCTTTTTTGAATATCATCTGAAGTCATATTTTATTTTTAAGTCATAACGCACATAATCTGAATTATTTACCACACCATATTTTTGTAAAAAATGTTGCAATCTAACATATTTAGAGGTATTCTAGAAACAGATTTGCTTTTTTTAGGTTGTGTTTAACACTTTTGCCGTGCATTTCTAATAAATTAAAAAATGGGGATTTTATGAAAAAGAGAATTTTACTTTTTATTTTGATATTTTTTACAAGTACTTCTATTTTTGCTGAACATATTTTCAATGCTTTGCTTCCATCTATAGGATTCGGATACGAAAAAAAGGCTTTCCAATATAATGATGTAAAATTTGATTCAAATGATTTTTACATTCCTTTGGGATATACATATCAGTTTTATCCTTCGTATAATTCTTTTTTTGGATTTTTGGTGGGAATAAATGCTGGGGTAAAATTTTCAGGTCTTGCACAAAATGAAAATAATGATTTTAAGTCTATAGAAACTTCAACTTCAGAAGGAATTTATAGTTTAGATTCTTTTCCTATTTTTTTTAGTACCGACCTTGCATTTAATTTTAGGCTTCCCGCTGTTTCAGAAAAATTTTTTCCTTACATAAGGCTGGGTGCTTCCTGGGAAATTTCTCTTTTTGAACTTACAAAGACTACAAAAATTTCTGACGGGTACTATACATACACTGATACAGAAACTTTAGCAAATGGTAATCAGCAAAAACTTTCTGCATTTTTTGACTTAGGTTTTCAGCCTAAATCAGCTAATTATGATGATATGTATTGGAGCAATGTTACAATCAGATTTTTCTATGATTTTCTGACTAAAAATCCGCTTACAGAAAACAATTGGATTAATGCAAATAACTTTGGTTTTTATGTTTCATACTCTTTGATGCAAATGGGCATAGATACAGGAAAGGATAAAAAGCAAAAAGAGCAGGTTGCTATTAAAAAAATAGAAGATGATTGGGCACGTGAAGAAGAAAGAAAGCAAGAAATTCTAAAAATGATGGATTCTGAAGATAAATATTCAGATTTCTATAAAGTTGTAGAAGAAAAAGAGTGTACAGTTTCAGATTTGGAATATTTTTCTGATAAACTTCGTTCTAATGAAGGGCAGTTTGATGAAGCTATACTTGAAATTCCGATTACAGCAAAATTTTACAGAAGGCAAAATGAAAGTAAAACTGACTGGATGGATTATTCAGAAAAATTTTTGCGTGATATCAGTTTTTTTAAGCATAGCCTTGGTAATGGAAAACCGGGTAGTGTAGAATATATTTCTTATAAAACCGATTATGTTACTTTGCCGTTTTATACTGATGAAGAAAAGGAACGTGCATTTGAAGCCCTTGTTGAAGAAATCAATGTTCGAAAAGAACAGAAAAAGCGAATTGCAGAAAATAAAAAATTGAATCCAAATAATTATGATTATATGAACCTTCCAGTTTTGTATATGGCCAGGATGGATGAATTTTATGAAAAAAATCCGACTTTGGTTTCTGGAAAAGTTTATCTAGCTGATGAGCTTTATTATTTTCACATTGTAAATCGCATGGGAAGTAACGAATATAATATGGCAGCAAACCGCGGATATGGAAGTTACCAATTTATTATTGAAGATGTTTCTGGAAAAGAAATGAAAAACCTTGGCGACTATGGCTATTATTTTATGAGTACTGCTTATCTGCGTTATGTGGGAACTGAATTAGTTTTTATGGCTGATGGTTCTAAACGATATTTGCCGTATTTTGAAATTCTTGAAAAAGATCCAAGCAACAATAAGGTAAGAACTATTCTTCGCGAATGTCAGAATTGGTAATTAACTTTCGTCTAATATGGACTTACATTGCAATTTAGTCGAGAATTTTTTCTGCTAAGAAAAAATCTTCTGAAAAACAAGTGTGCTTGGCGGTTAGTAAGAAAATATCTTCTTTTGCAGTGCGATTTTTGTTTGCTAAGAAAATATTTCTGCAAGAACGCGCGCCGCGTGTTACCAACAGAATACTTTCTTCCGCCCTGCAACTTTTCTTAGCAAAGAAAATA
>CAZXCR010000360.1:0-2371 GCA_964639315.1 uncultured Treponema sp.
TTGAGTAAAATGCTGAAGCATTTTACTCGTCAAGTTTTCTTCGAAAACTTGCAGGGCTCCTTTGCAAACATTTATTTTCTTAACGCCTAAAATGGGACTTAGAAAACACAATAGCGCGTTCTGGAGCGCAAGCGGAGGAATGGAGGCGAAGCCGCAACCGTGGAAAGTCGCAAGCTTACGCTTGCTAACGAGTTTGTCGCTTGCGACAAACTCGCAGTCTTTTTGTTAAGAAAAAATCTTTTTCTTAACAAAGCAATTCTACGAGTTTTGCTTCTCGGAACGTAAAAAAATTTGTGGCAAGAAAAAAAACTTTGCTCCAAATAAATAAAAATTGCAAAAAGTCGAATTTTAACCTACTAAATATTCGATTTTTTTAGCATTTCAAGAACATCATCAGCTTCTTTTTTGTTCATTGCGCGGATTACTCTTATTTTGCTGTCGTCAGTTTGAATTTTTATTGTCGAACCGTCAGCATTTTTCATTCCCACAATTTCAACAATCGGATTTTTTGGCGAATTCTGATTTATGTCAAATACTCTGGCAACTCTTCCGTTTGAAAGGTAAACATAAGAGCCTATTGGATAAAGCGAAACACTCAAAAGCAGCGCTTTTATTACCGTGTCATCATATTGATGATTTTCGTTCCTGAGCATTTCAACCATAGCTTCGCTTGTAGTACGTGCTTCTTTAAAATGTCTTGGTGCGGAAATTGCTTCAAAAGAACAGGCGGCTGCAATTATTTTTGCGTAAAGGGTAATTTGTTCGGTTGGATGCGGTAAGTGTCGCGGATAGCCAGTTCCATTTTCTCTTTCGTGATGTTCAAGAATTCCAAGCTGCATACTAAGCGGAAATCCGGCTTCTTTTACGATTTTGTACCCGATTATAGGGTGAGTTGCAATCTGCGCTTTTTCCATTGGAGTAAGCGGTTTTTCGCTCATATAAATTTGCGGTGGCAAACGAATTTGTCCTATTTCGTGGAGCATACAAGTAACTCCCAGTTCAACCATTTTATCAATTGGCATTTTTAGCTGCTGGGCGATTATAATTGAAAACACAGTTGACCGCATGCTGTGGCTTACAAGAAAATTGTTGCTTTTTCCCGTTTGCTCAGACTGAATTATCAAAACATATTTTTTGTTTTCGCGGATAAAATTGCACAACTCAAGAACCGTTTCGCTCATTGAATTAAGACTCAGTTCGTGATGAGTTGCATAGTGAGTGTAAATATCGTTTATGTATTTTAAATATTCATTGTAAACATTACGCGAAATTTCAAGTTTTTGCTTTTCATCGGAAGTGTTGCTAAGATTATAATCAGTTTTTGGCTTTTCAATATTGATATAGCTTACTTCGCTGGTTTTATTGTACTCTTCTTCCGTTATTTCTTCTGGCTCAGAAACAGATTCAGCTTCTTTTTTATCAAGAAAATCGGTGAGCGTAACAAATTCAGTTTTTCCAAGATTAACTTTCTTTTTTAATTCTTCTTTGTTGTCTTGAGATTCTTTTTCGGCAGTTTTTATTATGCTTAGTTTTCCATCAGAATATAAGTCCTGAAAATTCCATTCTTTTAAGGCATTTAGCTGATTTTGTGTAATAGGGCAGGGCGGACTTGAAATTATAAAATAATTGTCAAGCATTGTGTCTGCGTTAAAATATGAATTTGGCTTGATTTCAGAAATTTGATACTGTGTCATCTCAATTCCTCTTTGAATTTTCTGCGCAAAAACTTAGAAAACCTCACGTAGATTTTCGGCAGAATTTTTCATTTTCTTTAAGATAAGTTTAATATTTGAAGGATTTTGGGATTTTTTCTTTGGAGCACATTTTTTTACTTCGGCGCGCTTTCCGCCGTTCGTCGCAACCTTACGGTTGCTTCCCGAGTTTGTAGTAACCTGCGGTTGCTTAGCGAGTTTCGTAAACGAAACTCGTGGAATTGTTTTGTTAAGAAATTAATTTTTTAGTAAAGCGGAATTTTGTCAGTAACAGCCACAAACTCGCAAGATTTTTTTGTTAAGCAATAGATTTTTGTTGGACAGTTAATTTTATTGGTAACTCCGCTTCGCTCCGGAACGCTTCGCGCGGTTCCAATCACGGCTAGGCTTTCTTATAGTACAAAAATTTTATTTCTAGCGGGGGTTTTGTTGTGCGGGAAATTTTGTAGGTAACTCGCAGGATTTTTGTTGGACAGAAAATTTTATTGGTAACTGGTAGAATTTTTTCTTAACAGAAAATTTCAATGGTAACTGGCGGGATTTTTTGTTAAGAGAAAGTCCTCAGCGTAACCCGCGCGGACTGGTTACCAGAAAAATTTTTTATTAGGCTGAATTTCGAGTTTTGTAATTAATCATCCTAAGCGCCGATTGAGCTTGTC
>CAZXCR010000361.1:0-1263 GCA_964639315.1 uncultured Treponema sp.
GCTCGTGACAAAATTCGCTGTGTTCGTGCAAGTCTTCGCCGTAACCGCCGAAATTTTCGCCGTGCTTGTAACAATCTCCGCCGTGTCCGTGGCAAAATTCGCTGTTCCCGTGGCAATCTTCGCTGTGCTCGTGACGAAATTCGCCGTGTTCGTAGCAATCTTCGCCGTAACCGCCGAAATTTTCGTCGTGCTTGTGCAAGTCTTCGTCGTTACCGCCGAAATTTTCGTCGTGCTTGTGCAAGTCTTCGCCGTAACCGCCGAAATTTTCGTCGTGCTTGTGCAAGTCTCCGCCGCAACTGCCGAAATCTCCGGTCACACTATTTTCGCCCTTCTCGTGACCAAAAAGATAATTCATATCGTGATCAAAATTTTCGTGTTCAGAATCTAAAATCACATTAAAATCAAGACAGGAAATTCCGCTTTTTTCCACACGACTTATTTGCGTTTTAAAACCTTTCGCCGGAATACTCAGCAGCGCTTTTTCAAGTGCATTCCTGTCAGCACCGGCATCAAGCAAAGCCGCAACCGCCATATCGCCAGAAATTCCGTAGTTACATTCAAGATACAAACTTTTCATTTTTCAGCTTCCTCAAGTTTTACGCTGCCATAAACCGCAAGCCGATTTATTTGAGTCGCAATGTAGCCGGCACCGTAACCGTTGTCTATATTCACAACGCTGATTCCGTTTGCGCAAGAATTTATCATCGACAAAAGAGCTGAAACGCCGCCAAGATTTGCGCCGTAACCAATCGAAGTGGGAACTGCAACAACCGGAACCTTCGCTAAACCGCCCACAACACTTGCAAGCGCGCCTTCCATTCCGGCAACCGCAACAATGGCATTTGCCTTTTCAAATTTTTCAGTTTGCGAAAGCAGCCGGTGAATTCCAGAAACGCCAACATCAAAAATCCGCTCCACATACGAACCAAAAAATTCCGCAGTCTGAGCCGCTTCTTCAGCAACATTAATATCAGCAGTTCCCGCCGTACAAACCACAATGTTTCCCACAAGATTTTTCTTATTTTCCTGAACTTTTATAAGTCTCGAAGTAGAATCGTAAGTAGCTTGCGGCAAAATTTTCTTTACAAGTTCAAACTGCGCCTTAGTTGCCCGCGTTCCAAGCACCTCGCCGTTCAGTTCAAAAAGTTTTGCAAAAATCTCTTTTAAATATCCGTCATTTTTCCCCTGACAAAAAACAACTTCGCTAAATCCAGTTCTTTCTTTTCGTCCCGTATCAAGTTTAGAAAATTCCATATCAAAAAA
>CAZXCR010000361.1:1273-2368 GCA_964639315.1 uncultured Treponema sp.
ATCAAAAAAAGAATCATTCATTTTAAAACCTCATTCATCGCTCCAGTTCTGTAACCCTGCAAATCAAGCGAAACATACAAAAAGCCAAGACTTTTTAACGCGCCACAAATTTCTTCCCGAAGCAAAAACGCTCTTTCCATTTCTGCCGGTAAAACTTCAATTCGTGCAAGATTTTCTCCGTGCATTCTTACCCTAAACTGACAAAATCCCTTATCAAGCAAAAACTGCTCTGCCTTGTCCACCATAAAAAGTTTTTTTTCACTGATTTCTTCTCCGTAAGGAAAGCGGGAAGCAAGGCAGGCAAACGACGGTTTGTTCCAAGTTGCAAGACCAAGCTGTTTAGAAAGTTCGCGGATTTCGCCCTTATACAGATTGCAGTGCCGTAGAGGACTTTTTACGCCAAGTTCGCTAAGTGCCTGTAAACCCGGGCGGTAATCAGAATTATCGTCCATATTGCTACCCTCGCACACAAAGGGAATTTTTTCGTTTTGTGCAAGCAAAAGGATTTTAGAAAAAAGTTCTTTTTTGCAAATGTAACAGCGATTTTTTTGATTATGACGAAATTCCGGAAGGTTAAGCTCGTCCAGATTCACGCTCAACTGCCGGATTCCCTCTTGTTTACAAAAAGATTCCGCTTCGTCAGCTTCGCGCTTAGGAAAACTGCAGGATTTAGCCGTAACCGCAAGCACATTTTCGCCAAGAACCTCGTGCGCCACCTTAAGTAAAAAAGTAGAATCAACGCCGCTAGAAAAAGCAACCATCACCCGCCCCAGCGACCGCAAATAATTTTTCAAGTTCCCAAATTTTTCGTTAATTTCATTGCAGTTCAAGCACATAAAAAAATTATATCACATTTGAAAATCTAAAAAAATTATAATTTAGTGAAGCGTATTTTTTTTCTGGAGCAAATTCTGGTGGTAACGCGCTGTCCAGGGCTCCGGCTATTCGCCTCGGTGCTCCGCACGCGTTTCACGCCCCTTCCCATCGCGGCTAGGGTTTCTTAGGTATACATTAGGCATTAAGAAAATAAATGTTTGTACAGAAGACCTGCGAGTTTGTGGCTGTTACTAACAAAATTCCGCTCTACTAAAAAAT
>CAZXCR010000362.1:0-2366 GCA_964639315.1 uncultured Treponema sp.
CTCTCAATCGGCGCTTAAATGATTAATTGCAAAAAACTCGAATTTTGACCTAAAAGCATTTTACTCCATAACTTACGGATTGCAAAGTAAAGAAAACAAGTCTTTTTGTTGAGCGAAAATTTTACTTCAAGTACAGCGCGCGCTTTTGTTGCGCGGGTTCGTAACAAGATAAGCTCTTTTCGCAGAAAATTTTATTTGTTAAGCAGAGAATTTTCTGCAAATACGCACGCCGCGCGTGGTTACAATAAGACTGTTTCTAGCAAAAAAATTTTGTTTGTTAAGTAGAAATTTCTCTGTAAACACGCGCGCGCTGGTTACTGATGGAATTTTCAGTTAAGAAAAAATCTATTTCTTAACAAAGAAATCCTACGAGTTTCGCTTGGCGAAACTCGTGTTGCCCACGAATGTGGGCATACGTAACCGTAAGGTTGCGGCAAATTTGCAGCCGAGCGCAACGGCGCGAGCAAAAGACAAATTCGCACGCAAAAAGACTTGCTCCAAGTAAGTAAAACTTGCAACAGCTCGACTCTATTCATCATCAGTGCTTTTTGTAAGCACCACCGTTCTTTTATTCAGCGGATAAATTCCGTTTGCCTGCACAAGATATGGCTGAAGTACGACTGTGTTTTTTCCAGAATTTTTTGAAGAAAGAGAAGTTCCAAACGAAACAAGGTAAGTTTCTTTTAACCACGCAATATTTGAATTTGTTCTAAACTGAATAAAAGGACTTTTGTTTGCATCGAGGGCAGTATAAATTCCAGAATCCGACGAAGAATCAGTTTTTACAACAATGGTTCCGTTTTCAAACTTAACTAAATTTCCTTCAGAAGTTTTCCATGCCGGCGCTTTTTCAAGTTCGCTAATAATTTGACTGGCAGAAATAAGGCTTTCGTCATTTTTTTCAAAAACTGCCTCTGAAACAACTTTTTTGTAATCTCCATCCCACACATTACTTTCACTGATTGGCATACGAAGGTCATCCTGGCTGCGCACATAAATCTGGTCAACATTTATAAGCGAAATATTTATGCGCCGCTGAAGATTTTCTACGTTTTGATTCACCACAGAAAGATAAATTCCGTTACGCCGAATATTGCTGTGAATCCACTTGTAAACTTCTTCCGCTTCTCGATTAAAAAAGATTACTTCGCTATTTTCATAATCAAAAAAAAGATAAAGTCTTTCGGAATTCTGATTGACGGTTTTGTACCAAAGTCCGTTTAAGAATTTTGCAAAAGTTTTAACAGTTCCGTCCTGAATGCGCGAAAGTTCCTTTGCCGCAATTCTGCTACCTGCCACGCGGATTTGAGTTCCCTGAACATATTTTCCTTCATCTGCATTCCAGTCGTAGCGGGTTTGAAGCTGATCTACGCTGTTTGGTCGGGTTGTGTCAGAAGAATAAACCCAGATTGGAAAACTGTCGCCCTTTGCATGAGACCTGTCGTAGGCATCGTAGCGGTCAAGTTGCTGAACAAAAATTGTACCGTCGCTCCTGAACTCAGCAATTTTTTTAAGCGAAAACCGACCTGCAACTCTTGTAATAAAAAACGCCTGCAAAATAGAATCGCCGTTTTCTGCAAAACCCTGGTAAATAAGGGCCGTTCTGTGGTCGCCAGTAAGATCCATTCCCGTGTATGAAAAAGTGCGTACCTGAGTAACTTCTGTAGCAATTACCGCTTTTCTTTCGTAAGAGGAAAGTGCCGGATTGTAAAGTCCCACAAGCAGCGAAATGTAAGGAGAATTTACGGTTTTTATGGAATTTACTTGGTCATCATAACCGTCACCGTCAAAATCCATACTCACAATACTCAAAAGCGTTTCGTCACTTTCAAGAGGCACAAGCGAAACCAGAGTATTTTCTTCGGCAAGCAAAGAAGAATCCGCCGAAGTTCTGCCATCTTCTGAATTAAGCTGAGGAAGCACCACCGTAGCCGAAGTTTTTTCCTGCTCCGGATGATAAAAAATTTTGTGTGCAATATAAAATGCCAGTAAAGCTAAAAAAAGCACAATAAAAACTGCAAGAGTAAGTTTTTTCTTCATATTTTTTCCGTAAAAGCCAAAAAGCCCCTATAGATTACAAAAAATTTTACTCAATTTCAATTAAGTAGATTTTTACTTTGGAGCGAATTTTTTTTATGGACAGCAGGCGCGTACTTGAAGGAAAATATTTTGTTAGGAAAAGAATCCTGCGAGTTTTTGAACAAAACTCGTGAAGCAACCGTAAGGTTGCGATGGGCGCGTACTTGTCGCGGATATTTTGTTTGCAAAGAAGAATTTTTGTTTCGGGAGGGAATATCTTGTTAGTAAGTGCACCGCGCGCGTTCTTGTACAAGAATTTCTCTTTGCTAACAAAAATTTCACTTCGA
>CAZXCR010000363.1:0-2364 GCA_964639315.1 uncultured Treponema sp.
GGTTAGCAAAAAAAATTCCGCACTTAACAAAAAAAATTTTTTCAGTTAACAAAAAGTCCTCAACATTACGCGCGGCGCGCGGTTACTGATAAAATTTTTCTGCTTACAAAAAAATTCCGCACTTAACAAAAAGTCTGCGACAGTACACGCGCCCGGTTAGCAAAAAAAATTCCGCACTTAACAAAAAAAATTTTTTCAGTTAACAAAAAAATCCTTACTTTATCTTAGCAAGAAGCTCAGCAACCTCACTGGCTCTAAACGACGGAGATTTTTCCTGCAGGTAAACAAGATATTTTTCTGCACTCAAATTGTCTCCCAAAGAAATGCACACCTTTGCAAGTTCATAAAATGCGTCCCAGTTTGTATTTTCAGCCTTTACAACGTCCTCATACATCGACTTTGCCATATCATACTGACCGGCCTGCGCATAAGCCTTTGCAAGATTAGCACGCACAACATTATCTTTTGGCTGAATTTTCAGCGCGTTCTGATAAAATTTTACGGCACTCACAAAGTCATTTTTATAAGCATAAGCGTTTCCAAGATTATTGTTGATTTCAAAATTTGATTTATCAGAATTGTAAGCAACATTCAGGAATTTTATTGCGTTGTCATAATCATTCACATTCATACAAATAACGCCCAAATTCTGATTCGCTTTTAAGTGATCACTTTGAAGAGAAATTACTTCTTTGTACAAAGAAATTGCGCCGTCAATATTGCCAGTTTTTTCTTCAAGAAGAGCGTAATTGTAAACAATCGCAACTTTTTGCCCCTGTTCCCTTACAAGATTTTTGCTTTCGTAGGCAAGTTTTGCATAGTCAAGTGCAGAATCATATTTTTCTTGCGCATACAAAACTGTAGAAAGATTATACAAAGTTGCTGAATCAGTGTGACTTGGGTCAGTATAACTTAAAGCTTTTTTATAATTGTCCTCAGCATTTTTGTAACTTTCCGCCGCTGAATAAACGCTGGCAATTTCCTTGTAATAATTTGGTTCTGAAGGATTTATTCTGATTGCCTGTGCATAAGAATCAAGTGCTCCGTTGTAGTCTTTTTTTCGTGCAAGAATTCTTGCGCTACCAATGTAAGCCTTTTCGTAGTTTTCATCGATTCTGTAGGCATTTCTATATGATTCAAGAGCCAGTTCTTGTTTTCCAAGTCTTTCGCTTACAACCCCAAGATTGTAATAGGCGCGGTAATTTGAAGAATTATATTTTGTACTTGTGCTAAAAGAAGTTTGAGATTCATTAAATTTTTTCTGCATAAACTGAGCGCGACCAAGCTGATAGTAATATTCGCTTAAGTCAATATCATCAAGACTTTGATCTTCTACCGCAAGTTTTAATTCTTTTTCGGCCAGAGCATAATCTTTTGAATTCAGATTGTTCATTGCCAGAATATAATGACTGTGTCCGTCCTGCGGATCTTTTTCAAGAGTTTCATTAGCGTAAGAAAAGGCATTTTTAGCTGCCTGCGTTTTTTCAGGTTCATTTAAAATTTCAGACCCATTTTGCAAAGAAATTGCAATTTCGCTAAGTTTTTTTGCAGTGTAAGCATCCGAGCCGTTTTTTCTGTTTGCAAGCAGTTTTTTTGCGTTTTCAAAATCTTTTAGCGCACCACTTACGTCTCCTGCCTGAACTTTTACCTTTCCTGCCGTAATTAATTTTTCAATCTGCGATTTTAGTGCCTCATCTTCTTCCCGAGCTTTTCGTTCCGCTTCAAGTTTCTTTTCATTTTCCTGAGCAGATTTTAGCTGAGCTTCAGCTTTTTTACGTGCTTCTTTAGCCGCTTTTTCAGCCTCTTCAGCTTTTTTTTGCGCTTCAAGAAGTTTTTGTTCCTGCAAAGCCTTTTGTTCAGATTCAAGTTTTTCTTTGTTTCGCTGCTGTGCTTCCTGCTGTTTTAAAAGTGAATTGAGCACATCAGATGCAGCATCATTATTTTTTTGCTGACGTGAAAGTTCTTCGCGCAAAGCAGAAATGTCTCCCGCTGAACCATAATTTCCTGACGAATTTTCAGAATTTTTCTTGCCTTCAACCGCCGCCTTGAGCAGTTCATTAGCAATTTCGTCCTCGTGATTTTTTATCAAAAGTCCGTTCAAAAGTTTTAGCGCATCATCATAAAGTCCCTGGTCAATATAATTTTGCGCAAGCTGCAGGGTATTCAAACGCTCCGTTTCCAGAGATTTTTTTTGCTTCGAAGACGACACACAAGAATGCACTGAAAAAATAAGTACCAGCACAACAAGCGCAAGAACCGCCGCACCAAAAATAAGGAACTTGAACTTAGAATTTTTTTTGTCATTATTTTTTAAACTGATATTTTCAGGATTTTCTGATAGATTTTCAAATTTTTCAGCTACGC
>CAZXCR010000364.1:0-2353 GCA_964639315.1 uncultured Treponema sp.
AAAATTTATTGCCTAACGAAAAATTTTATCAGTAACGGGGGCGCAATTGAATTTGAAGTTTTATCAAAAAAAATTTACGACTCTTCAAACGGGCGCACTCTTAATTTTACGCCAAGGTCTTCGCAGATTTTTTTGCATTTTTCGATTTTTTCGCTGCTCATAACTTTGTCTACAACGGTCATTACAACGTTTGGAACATATCTTTTTGCAAGAACTGCAAATTTTTTTACTTCTTCATAAGATTTTATTCCAAAGCGCGACCTTGTAAGTTCAAGAAATTCTTTTTCATCCGGTGCATTTAAAGAAATTGAAACGGTGTCGAATCTGCCTTTCAACTCTTCTGTTACGTCTTTTTTCCAGATTAAATTTGCAAGACCAACTGTGTTTACCCTGAATTTTAGATGAGAATTTGTTTTTTTTAGACTGTCAATTACGGCGCAGTCATCATAAAGCCGTTCGAGAGGTTCGCCAAATCCGCAAAAAACAATTTCGCCTACTTTGCTAAGATCGTAATGTGAAAATTCTTCAAGAACTTTTTCTACAGAAGGTTCGCCTTCTTTTAGCCACAGAGAATTGCTTTCGAGCATTTTTTTAGTTTGTCTGAGGCAAAAAACGCAGCTGCAAGGACAGCGGTTTGTCATATTTACATAAATATTTTTGTTTGTAAGATCGCCGCTTTTTTCGATTGGAATGAAAGTTTCGTTTCCAGACTTTCCGCCTACTGTGTATAAAATCATTTTTTTTCCTCCGTGAAATAATCTTTTACTTAACAGACCCTAAAACTAGTTCAGGGTGACAAATTTTTTCTTCTACAAATTTTATGCTGGTTACTAGGTCGAATTTCTAGTTTAAATTTTGCTAAGAAATTCTAGCCCCGATTGTAGCGGCGCGTAGCGTTCAAAACCGAAGGTTTTGAATGAAACCGCGGAAAGTCGCAACCTGCGGTTGCTAACGAGTTTTGTTCCAAAACTCGCAGATTTTTTGTTAAGAGAGGAATTTTTTATTAAAGCGAAAATTTTGTCAGTAACAGCCGGAACGCAAAAAAATTTTTCTAAAATGTAAAAAAATTTGCTCCAAGTAAGTAAAAATTGCAATAAATTTTGACCTACTAATGAAATTTTCTGTTAATAACCAAGTTTTTTCTTAACAAAATAATTCAGCAGTTAAAGACCACACGCTAATTTTCTATCAGGTCGCCTAAAAACATTTCAAAGCAAAGTCCCCAGTAACTGGGAACGCCGTTATCTTCGCAGTATCTTATACATTTTGATGCAAACTCCGCGGCTTTTTTTACTGAATCATAAAAACTTTTACCATTTAAAACGCTTCCTGCAATAACCGCGCTTATGAGGTCTCCGGTTCCGCTACGGTCGCCACCAATACGGTCAACCATAACAATTTGGCAGCCACTTTTTACGCTGTAAATAAAATTCATAATCTGCATTTTTCCAACAGGAATTCCTGTAACCACAATATTTGACGGTCCCATTGAGCAGAGTTTTTTGCACATAGCTTCAAGAAAATCAAGACTCACATTTTCTTTTGGATAAGGTTCATCGAGTAGCGTGCAAAGTTCCGTGAGATTTGGAGTTAAAATGTCTGCGTATTTTACAAGTTCCTTCATTTTTGCACACATTTGCGGAGTGTAGGTTTTGTAAAGTTTTCCGTAGTCGCCCATAACAGGATCAACTAAAACAAAGGAATTTTTTTTCCTAAAAGATTTTATAAAGTCAATTACAATATCAACCTGCTTTTCTGAACCTAAAAATCCAGTGGCAATTGCGTCAAAATCGAGTTTTAGGTCCTTGTAGGTTTGAATGTAAGAAGGCATTTTCTGAGTGTAGTCGTCAAAATAGTAAATTGGAAACTGCGTGTGGGTGGAAAGAATTGCTGTGGGAACTGCAACCGCCTGTATTTTCATTGCGCTTACGATTGGCGCTATAACTGAAATCGAACATCTGCCAAAGCCTGTAATGTCGTTAATTAAAGCGATTTTTTTTTGCATTTTACGCCTCTGTAAAAAGTTTGCAAGGCTGATTGTAATAATACTTAGTAAAAATTTCAATTTTTGGGCACTGTTACTGATAAAATTTACTGTTACGCAAAAATTTATTTCTTAACAAGCGAAGCTTTGTGAGTTTTATTGTTAAGAAACTGATTTTTTGTTAACTTAACATTCCGTTGGTAAGTTGCGGTTTTCTTATAGATGGTAGTTTCGACAGGCTCAACCACCGGGTCTGCGAGTTTTGCAGAAAAAGCCTAGCCGTGATGCTGAGTAAAATGCTTTCAGCATTTTACTCGTCGAGTTTTGTTCCAAAACTCGCGGTCTTTTTGGTAATATTTATTTTTCTTA
>CAZXCR010000365.1:0-2351 GCA_964639315.1 uncultured Treponema sp.
AGCAGCGGATTATTGTTTCGAAGGGAACTGACATTATAAAGTCCGCAAGTAAGGGAATTCTTATGCAACTTGATATGAGCGATTCTCTTGTTTTTCTGTTTGATAAAAATAAAAAAAATGACTGGGACACTTTGGAAGCTGAAAATCTTGAACTTAATGTTTTTGAAGATTCTATAATCACTTCAAATACTTCTGTTTCTCCGCGCGAAATGACGAGTCTTGATTTGCACAAAAAAATCAAAAAATTCAAGGAACAGGACAATTTTTCTAAGCGTCAGTTAAATTCCTACAATCTTGAATATAACAAAAAATTTTCAATTCCGTTCGGTTCAATTTTCTTTGCACTGCTGGCATTTCCACTTGCGCTGATTTTTGGAAGAAAAGACGGTCAAACTTTAGGATTGATTTTTGGAATTATCATCAGCGTTTTGTACTGGGCTGCAACAATTTTAGGTCAGATGTTTGGACTTAGAAGCGGCTGGAACGGATTTTGGGTTATGTGGGGACCAAACTTTTTTATAGGAATTTTAGGAATTCTTTTGTATTTGAGGCTCAAGAAAAAATGAAACTTGTTTTTTATATGCTCAAAAGATTTTTTCAGATTTTTTTAGGTGCGCTGTTTTTCTTTGTGCTGATTTTGGGACTTACTGACTTGCTGATGAATATTTGGAGTTACATTTCAAAAAGTGTAAGTGCAAAGGACATTGGCTTGATTATGCTTTACTACATTCCTAAGTCAGTGTGGTATGCCGTGCCGATTGCCGTGCTTTTTGCAACTGCGTATATGCTGAGCGATTTTTATGCAAAAAATGAGTTGCTGGCGGTTTTTGCTTCTGGAATTTCGCTTTTTAGGTTTACGGCACCGCTTTTGTTTGTTGCAATTGTAATGAGTTTTGGTCTTTTTCTTTTTGAAGATAATGTAGTGGTTTCTACTTACGCAAAAAAAGTTGCGCTGCAGAATTCGGTTCTGCAAAAGGAAAAATCACTTAACAACGACAAAATTGTTATTATGGCCGAAGAAGGCAATGTTATTTACAAGGCGGATTTTTACGATGATTCGCTTGAGCGGCTTTACAATCTTTTTATTCTTTTTCGTGATGAAGACAAAAATTTTGATGCAATGCTTTATGCTGAAAACGCTGCCTGGCAGGAAAATCACTGGGAACTTAACAACGGAATTGAGTACAAGGAAGAAGACGGTGTTTTTAAAAAACTAAAGGCTGAAAAAAAATACTTGGAGCGGGCTAGTGAACCGCCAGAAACTTTTCGCAACAATACAATTTCAGTTCAGGAAGTAAGTTCCCGCGAGGCTAAGACTTACATTGAGCATTTGGAGAGGGCAGGGCTTCCTTCCGGAGAAGAAAAATCTGAATATTACAAGAAATTTTCTTTTCCGTTCATTGTTTTTATTGTTGTTTTTCTTGCAATCGGACTGAGCGGAAAAACCAGAAAAAATGTACTGCTTGTAAGTCTTGCGTTGAGTATAATTGCGGTAGTGCTTTTTTACGTTACGCAGATGGTTACAATGCTTATGGCAAAGTTTGGAACGATTCCGCCGTTTTTTGGAGCGTGGTTTCCGGTATTTTTATTTACGGTCATAAGCATAGTGCTTTTAAAATATGCAAAAACTTGATTAAGAGGCGCTTTTTTTTACGAAATTTTTTCTGGCAAAGTGAATTTTAGGTCATTTCCAGAAAATCAAAAATCATCATTATAAAAATAAATGAACTGCAGCTTATTTTTTACAGAGGAATTTTATTATGGCAGAGAAAGAATCGTTAAATGAAAATGGAAAATTTTTTGAACTTCATCACGAAGATAAAAATTCTAAGGCCCGCACAGGAGTTTTGCATCTTGCGCACGGGGACGTTCAAACTCCGGTTTTTATGCCGGTGGGAACAAAGGGAACTGTAAAGGCAGTGGACAAGGATTCGCTTGAAGAAATCGGTTTTGAAATTATTCTTGCCAACACTTATCATATGTACTTGAGACCCGGCGCAGACATTGTTCAGGAAAACGGCGGTTTGCACGGATTTACAAAGTGGAATCGCAATTTTTTAACTGATTCAGGCGGATTCCAGGTGTGGTCGCTTTCTAAACTCAGAAAAATAAAAAATGAAGGAATTGAATTTCGAAGCGACATTGACGGCAGTAAGCATTTTTTTACGCCAGAAAATGTGGTTCAGACTCAGGTAAAACTCAACAGCGACATTCAGATGCAACTCGATGTGTGTTCGGGGTACGGGGCTTCGCGTCAGGAAGCTGAAAGGGCTTTAAGACTTTCTACGGCGTGGGCAGAGCGGGCGGTGGCAGAATGGAAAAGTGCTCGCGAAAAGGGTTACAAGGGAATT
>CAZXCR010000366.1:0-2332 GCA_964639315.1 uncultured Treponema sp.
CAGAAGCTTCCCATGTTGTGTGATGCTGGAAAATTGCAGAATCAAGACCAACAACATCGTCGTGAAGCTGAGTCATTTCTTTCCACCATGCATTCTGAATATTTCTCTTAAAATCAACTCCCAAAGGACCATAATCCCACGCACCAGCCTGACCACCGTAAATTTCCGAAGCCTGATAAACAAAACCTCTTCTTTTACAAAGGCTGATAATTTTGTCAAGTGTACATGAATGATCAACTGCTTTAGTGTTACCCATTTTTTAATCTCCTTAGACGGCCCGCGAAATTTCAAAGGCCCTTAATCACCGCTGGCTTGCGGCACTTAATAAATATTAACGGATTTTAACACAAAGGACTTTTCTTGACTAGCACGTCATTTTTTTTGTTTTTTTTCTTTTTTTTGGGGGCAAATTTGTTTTTTTTAGCGGGAGTATTGGTGGATAAATTAAAATGCACTAAGTTACCCGCTCTTCGTGGTTCCGGCCTTCGCCTACATTGCTTCGCAACCGCTTTCAGCGGCCACTACGATCGGGGCCAGGTTTCACTGAGGGATTTTTATGCACATAGACTTTTCTTCCATGCAAATTCTTAAAAAAGCTAAAGGCTTCAAAAATTCTGTACAAAAAAATATCAGCAAAAATCTTTGGGTAATTAATTTTATCTTTATTATTTTTTCTGCAAAATTTCTTAAAAATTTTATTTCTGTGCCTTATGTGACTTTCGTTAAGTTTTAGTGTCTCGTAAATTCCGCAAATTTTATCAGCAAGGGTAATAATCCAGCCTTCACGAGTTTTTGGCGGTTCTAAAGTTAGCGGAAACATATGGTGGGCAATAATGTCTTTTTCGGTAGGGCTTAAATCAAAAACTTCACTGGCATTTTTTAATGCAATTTCAGGATGCACAAATCCATGCAAATGCGGGCAGTCAGCCTTGTTATGCCAGTCGTACAAAAAATAATCGTGCAGCAAAGCCCCGCGAACAAGCGAAACTTGGTCAACTCTTCTCTTAAAAATTTTTGCAAGAACTAAACTTACGAGCGCAACATTCCTGCAATGAGTAAAAACGCTTGTAGTTCCGTGCTGAATAAAATTCTTGCTTTCATTCAGTCTGGAAGTTTTACTCATTTTTTTTATCTGCGAAAAAACCAATCGCACCTGATTCATTTTTAGCAAAGAAGGTCTCATAAAATTCATTGTAATTCAAAGATTATAATTTTCAAGATGAAAAACCTTGCTGCAAAAAAGCATCTTTAAAAAATCACAGTTTTATTTTTCATCACGCCAAGGTCTAAAGAAATTCTTTAATTTTCTTGGGCCCAAAGTTTTTTTATCTTTTGCAATCAAATCTTTCCACGGAACCTGTCGCTGCTCTTTAGGACTCAAATCTGGGTTTACTTCAAGCCAGTCATATTTATAAAGGCGGAGTCTTAAAGCGTTACAGTTTGTAATTGTAATGCCGGTAATTCCAGGAGCAATTCCAAAAGTTAAAATTGTAATAGCCAAATTCAAAAGGTTAACCAGGGCAAGTGCAAGGGTAAAGCCCATGTTGTCAAAGAAAAGAATGTAGCTTTTTTTTACGCACTTCCAGAAATTATTGTGCATTATGGAACGCACCGCAACAAACCACTGCATTGAAAGCGCCGTAATCACTAAAAACCAAAACACAAAAACCATGCACAAAAGCCACATAATGTTTCTTTCGCCACCGTCACTAGGTCTGTAAAGATGATAATAATAAGGCATACTTACAATCGCTACGGCAATCAAAAGTCCCTGAAAAAAGCCAAAAATGCAGCCATCTTTTATTGAAGGAAGAAGATTTTTAAAATAGCGACTAAAAGACGGAGTTTCAAAATTTGCAATTTTTACAGCATTTTCACCTTCAGCAAAGAAAAACACATTTAAAATCATACAGCACAAAATGAGCGCAACATAGAAAAATATGTAAACAAAAGATTCTGCCCTGCCTGGAAGCGCAAGAGTCCACATACATAAAAAAATTGAGCCCACAAAAAGAGCCAAACTAATCAAATTAAGCACAATCGCGTGAAGAAGATTATCCCAAATATCGCAAGTATTTTTTTTGAAGAAAAACTTAAACATATTTTAAGTGTACTAAAAATCAGAATTACAGGCAAATACAAATTGACCATAAGCAAAAAACATATTAAAACTGACCTTGTTAGGTTAAAATTCGAATTTGTTGTAAGTTTTACTTATTTAGAGCGAATTTGCCGCAACCTTGCGGTCGCTTCCCGAGTTTCGGCAAGCGAAACTCGTAGAATTGCTTTGTTAAGAAATAGATTTTTTTTCTTAACAAAAAGACCGCGAGTT
>CAZXCR010000367.1:0-2319 GCA_964639315.1 uncultured Treponema sp.
AAACTCGTTAGCAACCGCAGATTGCTATACCCCCTAGGAAACAAGCAGTTTCATAACGAAAACTGCCATTACACAACCATAACGAGAGTTCCTGCCGTAAGTAAAAGCATTCCAATAAACGACTTTAGCGTAAATTTTTCATGAAGAAAAATAAATGCAAGAATTAAAGTCAAAACTGTACTCATTTTATCAACAGGAACAACTTTCGAAGCATCTCCAAGTTGTAAAGCCTTGTAGTAGCAAAGCCACGACGCGCCGGTTGCAAGACCAGAAAGAATCAAAAAAAGCCAACTTTTGCGTTCAATACTTGTAATTCCGCCCTGAGAATGCGTTATAAAAACCATTCCCCACGCCATCAGCAGAACAACAAAAGTCCTGATTGCCGTTGCAAGATTCGAATTTACGCCATCAATTCCAATCTTCGCCAAAATAGATGTAAGGGCCGCAAAAACCGCAGACCCGATTGCAAATAAAAGCCACATATTTTTATCTCCAAATTTCTTAGTCAGAAAAAATTTTGTGCAAATTCAAACTCATCTCTTCAAAATCATCTTCACTTATAAGACATTTTTTAAGATTCACTTTTTCACCTAAAAATTCAACTCCCTCAGATAAAAGCCGCTCTTTTTGAACAGCACTTCCTCCAAAAGCAAATTCTGGCGCACACAAGCCTTTTACATTTACAACACGATGGCACGGAGTAATTTTTCCGTCAGTATTTTTATGAAGTGCATTTCCTACGTAACGGCGCAAATTGCAATTTCCGCACAAAGACGCAATCTGCGAGTAAGTTGCAACTTTGCCTTTGGGTATAAGCCTCACCGCTGCATAAATTTTTTGAAACAGCAAATCATTTTTCATAAAAAGAATTTACACTCTTTTACAAACATTTTTTTACTGAAGCGGAGCAAAATATCCTGTTTCGTCGCGACCTGAACGATTTAAAAGATAAACTTCAAGTTCAACCGGCAAATATTTTCTTCCGTATTCTGTTGGCAAAGCAGAAGTATAACTGAATTGATACAAACCTAAAGGTATGCTTAGAATATCGCTTAGAATTTGAGAAAGTCCCTGAGGTCTGTAAATAAAATACTGCCTACCATTTGTATTTTCGGTTAAATAAGAAATTTCGTCATCTGGCGACTTTTGCGCAAGCATAACTGTGTTGAACGAAATTGAATTGTTATTTAAGTAAGTTGAAAGGTCAGAAAGACTGTACTGTTCAAAAGCCTGCTGAGTTACGCTACCCTCTGTAATAAAAATTACGGCACGCTTTTTTTCAGCATTTATCAAATTATTTGCAACAAGCCGAATCGACTGATCCATATCAACAAGAGAAGAATACGGAGCTTTTAAGGAACTTGCTGAAAATTCCGAAAGTCCACTAGGGCTTCCCTTGTATTCAATAACAGGAATTTTTCCAGCACTTATAATCTGCACAGTTCCTTTTCCCTGCATTGACTGTGAAATTTCTCTTACGGCAACATTCACCTGCTCTTCATAAGCTTTCATTTTTTCACTTCTGTCAATTAAAAAACTTATATCCACAGTGCTGTTATAATTTGCAGACCCCAAAAGCTGCATATTTTCTACAGGACGCTTACCTTCAGTTATAAGGAAATTATCAGAAACAAGTCCCACCACACTCTGACGATGCCGATTTTCAACCTTTGCTTCAATTATTACATTTGGAAAATTATCAGAAATTACCCGCTCAATCTGAACAAAAAATCCGCCTACAAGTTCGCTCATTTTTGTCATCACATAAATTTCGTTGGCTTTAAAATCAGTAACAATAATATTTCCGTTCACATCAGGAACTGCACTTGTTATGCTTGTGCCACTTTTTCCGGTTCTTGCATTTTCGTAAGTTGCGCCAGAAGAAATATCAATACTCACAACTCTATTTGAATCTGTTAAAATCAGATAATTTCCAAAATTCTTAATGCATTCCGGACGTGAAAAAGTTTTTTCGCCAGCAAGAAGATCAATATAGTTTCCAGCCCGGTCAAACTCGTAGATTGCGCCAAGCACACTGTCTGCAACAAAAATTCTGTCATTTACAACAGCAATTCCTGTAGGCGACTTAAGTCCCTTAAAATCCGAAGTTTTTCCGCCAAAGTAAAAAAGTCCCTTTCCTTCAGAATCAAACACACAAATCCGGCAGTTTCCAAAATCACTTACATAAATATTTCCTAAGCTGTCCTGCGCCATATACTGCGGACCTATCATCTGCCCTACACCGCGCCCCTTACTGCCAATGTATTTTAAAAAGCGACCGTTATTGTCAACTACGCAAATTCTGTCTCCTGCACTTTC
>CAZXCR010000368.1:0-2318 GCA_964639315.1 uncultured Treponema sp.
TTGCAGTTCGTGAATAAACACTAGGGTTACTCTTCTTTGCTGAACTTAAGTTTGTCGTTACCCCTGTAATATACGGCACAACATCAGTCTGGTACTGTGGCTTGTTGTATGTAGCATCAATTTCAATAGCGGTTGCGTCGTCGGCAGTTGTTGTTGCAGAAGTTGTGCTTGTTGTGTTGCTGCTGGCGTCTGTTGCGAGTACAGTCAAAGACTGGTCTGCGGCTGCAACTGTTGAAATTGCTACTTCTGTGTCTACTTCGAGCGTCCAGTATACTTTGTGACCGTTCTGGCTAAAGTATACGGTGTCTGTATCAAAGTATTGTGTTCCCGGCAGAACATTGTATACGGTGAACTTGTAGCCAGTTTCGTCATCATCCTCTCCAAGTGTACCGCTGCTTCCCCATGTGGCAGTTGAACTTGAGTAACTTACTGTTGCATTAATTGAACCGTATGTTGCAGTTAAACTAGCAAGTTCGTGTCCATCATAAGCAGTTCCTGTAAAGACGATTTTGCCCGAAACTTTAGGGTCACCGTCGTAAACACCGCTAGTGCCTGAGAAGGTATCAGTTGGTAAATCAGCTTCAAGTTCAATGTGTCCGTTAGAAGTGCTGTTGCCGTACAAACTGTTGGTTCCTGCATTTTTCCAGTAGAACGGATTTACGCGTACTTTTGGCGCAACTCCATCAACTAAATCAAGAGCCATATTTGTAAGGGCAAGACGTGCATTCTGGCTGTTTGTACCAGCTGTAGTTTCGTCAGTTGAATCCCAGAAGGTAAAGCTAAAGTTTTTGCCCTCTCCATCGTTACTTTCAGCGTCAGTTGAGCTTCCTGTAAGCTGACTGTTTTTCAAAATATAAGCATTTACAGTTGAACTTCCAAAGAACGATGTAAAGCCAAGAGAAGAAAGTGCACCGCTACTTGTAGAAGTTAAGCTTGCAGAATTACTTGAAGCTACTGCAGTTGCGTCTGGAGCAATTACAGCACTTGTTTCGCTTGAATTAGCCAAAGTTACAGCATCTGTAGTAGAAGAGCCACGCAAGTAAGTCATACTGATTGTGCCGTTTCCGCCAGTAAATTCTGTTACAAGGGCAAGATTTTTCTTTGCAGTAAATTCGTTGTTCAAGTCTTTTGTTGCATATTCAAGACCTTCTTCTGCATCTTTTCCAAGCAGACTGTATTCTTCAAATTCGTTAGCTGTATAGTTTCCAGTTCCATCAAGGTCAGTTCCAAGCCAGAATTTTGCAAGACGAGGTGCGTTATTTGCTATCATTACAGGAATTTCAACTCCGTTAACGTTGCCCGCAGCATCAAATACAAGAACAATCAAAGTTGCAGGTCCGTCTGGGAGATTTGTTGAATGAATTGTAGCGTCCCAAGTCCAAGTTGTTCCGGCTTTTGCAATAGATTCAAGCATTCCGTCGCCATCATCATTTGTAAGACTAAGAGGATTTTCGCTGTACGACGAAGATGAAACTTTTTCTGTTTGAGTATTGTCTACAACCTGAGCATAAGGGAAGAACGCTGTTTGAGTTTCTGTACTTTCGCTCGAAGAAGGAGTGTATGTAACAACGCCGCTAGAAATTGAAGTAATTTCACGGTAAACACCATCAACATAAATAATTCCGCCTACTCTAATGTGAGCATCGCTTGAAACATCAGTTGTAGTTGATGGAGTAAAGGTTGAAATACTTGCTACACCAGTAACATTCTTTCCGTACAAATTGTATTTTTGAGTAGATGACTGCTCTACTTCCTTAGCCAAAACCGTTGATCCGTCAATTTCTGCCTTTACGCTAGAATAATCACTTCCAGTTACTGCAATCATTGGGTCAAGAACAACCTGTGTGCTGCCAGTTAAAATGTCGCTGCTATTGCGGATAAACTGGAACAGAACTTTTTCGTAACCAGAACCGTCGTCAGTAACTTTTCCGCTTGGGCTAAATACATAGTTCTTTTCCTGAACGTTGTAGCGGTTTGAAGTTGTGTAAGAAACAGTTCCGTCTGTTACAAGGGTGTCGCCATTTCCGTTTACAGTGTCAATAGAAGGAGCTGTGTTATCAATATTGAGTGAGAATTCGTTTATTGCAGTGTGTTTTGCAGTATCTGAATCTTCAACTGTTAAAGTATAAGTAATGCTGCTTGCACTCTGACTTACAGGAATGTAAATCTTGTAACCATTCTTTGCTACAGAACCTACTGTTGCACTCTCTTTGCTCATATAATAGCCATCTGGCAAAGATAAAGTTCCGTCTGATTTTAGAATAGTATATGAAGAACTTGTGCCCTCTTTTACAGTCAGCGAAGAAACTCCACTTTCG
>CAZXCR010000369.1:0-2311 GCA_964639315.1 uncultured Treponema sp.
CCGTAGTCGCCGATTGTTTCAAGAATTGTAACCATATTTCGTATGCTAACCTGCTCAGAAAGCAAGCTCTTAAGAACGCCTTCAATTTCGCCGTAAGAGAATTTCTGAGTATCAATAACTTCACTAACAGCAACTGAATTTGTTTTGCGGACTTCTTCAACAATATCGCTAACCTGCTGTTTTGTAAGAATAGCAGCAGCATTTTTCTTTATAATTTCAGTAAGGTGAGTTGCAATAATCGTAGGCAAATCATTTACAATGTAGCCAGCTTTTTCTGCTTCAAATCTCTGCGATTCAGGAATCCACAATGCATCAAGACCAAAAACAGGATCCTTTGTTTTTTCACCTTTTATATCAGCATTTGGAGAGGCATTTCCGGCATTAAGGCACATAAAATGACCCATTTTTAAATTTCCGCGCGCAACTTCAACTCCGCGAATTTTAAATAAATATTCTTCAGGTTTTAGAGTAATTTGGTCGCAAACCCTAATGTTAGGAATTACAAGTCCAAGATCCACAGCCTCTTCTTTTCTAACTTCCCTAATGCGTTCAATTAAATCAGCGCCATTTTCACCATTTACCAAAGGAACTAAAGCATAACCAAGTTCAAGACAAAGTTCGTCAAGTTCTACAAGCGGACTTATTTTTTCAGGTTTAGCAGAAGAATTTTCTTTAGAAGAAGTTCCGCCAGAAGCATTTTGTGAAACTTCAGCAGCCTGAACAAGATTTTTGTTTTGTTTACGACGCATATCAACGCCAAGCCATATAGCCAATCCGCCCACAAAAAGAAGAACAAAAGTTGCTCCGTTATGAAAGGCAATTCCCATAATTACAAAAATTACACCGGTAATAACGTAAATTGCCCCGTCCTGAGAAAATTCTTTTTTAATCTGAGTCCCAACCAAATCACCATTAGAAGTTCCGGTAACAAGAATTCCAGTTGCAAAAGAAAGCATAAGCGATGGAATTTGAGAAAGCAAGCCGTCACCAATCGTAAGTCTTGTGTAGGAAGAAAGAGCGGTTTGAAAATCCAGATGACCAAAAATCATTCCTGTTATAAATCCGCCCAAAATATTAGTAACTGTAATTAAAATACCAGCTTTTACGTTTCCACTTACGAATTTCTGAGCACCGTCCATTGTAGAATAAAAAGAATTTTCTCTTCTAAGAACATCTTTTCTTCTTGAACCTTCTTCAGCAGTAATTTCTCCAGACTGAACAGAATTTTGAATGTCAAACATCTTGTTGTTCATTGCGTCCAAAGTAAAACGAGCCTGAACTTCACTTATTCGCGAGGCACCCTTTGTAATAACGGCAACCTGAATTACAATAAGAATTATAAAAACAACAACACCAATAACAAGATTATCTCCGGCAACAATGTCTGCAAAAGCCTTTACCATTTCGCTCTGACCGCTTAAATCGCCGTTTCCCAAAAGAATAAGTCTTGTGGAAGCAACATTTATTCCAAGTCCAAACTGAGTCATAAGGATAGTCAATCTAGGAAAAGAAGTAAAATCAGAAGGATTGCGAATATATAAAACAGTGAGCATTATTACAAGCGAAAGTGCAAAATTAAGCACCATTGCAAAGTCGATTAGAAATTTAGGCAAAGGAATAATCATCATCAAAATAGAAATGATGACAGCAATCGGAACAGCATTTTTTTCAACTATGGATCCAAAACTTTCCGAAAAATTACGTCTTGAAGATTGACTTTCTGGCATTGGTCCCCACCCACCTAAAAGTTTAATACTTCATTATATCATAATTTTTACTATTGTAAATGTAGATTTTACCGACACTAGATTTTACCGGCAAATATATGGAGCAAATTCTTTTGCCGCACAGCGCGCGCGGTAATGTAGTGGATTTTTTCTTAACAAAAAGATTTCTTTGCTTACAAAAAATTCTCTACATTACACGCGGGATGCGTTCTTGAAGAGGATATTCTCTTAGCAAAGGAAAGTTTACAGTTCGGAAGAAAATATTTTGTTAGTAACCGCGCGTGTTCTTGAAGACATTCTCTTAACAAGATAATTATCCGACTTTTGGAACAAAACTCGTGAAGCAAGCGAAGCTTGCGACGCGCGCGCAAATCCCATACAAGTTCCCGGCCTTCCGCGGCTCCGCTTTTCGCTCCGTTGCTACGCAATGGCTTCGCCACCGCTACACGCCGGGCTAGGCTTTACTACAAGAACAGGGGTTTCGTCAGAAAATATCTTCTTAACAAAAGCTAGCCAAGCCTAGCCTCGATTGGAGTGGCGCGCAGCGTTCAAAACCGAAGGTTTTGAATAAAACCGCGGAAAGT
>CAZXCR010000370.1:0-1732 GCA_964639315.1 uncultured Treponema sp.
AAGACCTGCGAGTTTTCGAAGAAAACTCGACGAGTAAAATGCCAAAGGCATTTTATTCAACTATTGGGGCTAGGCTTGGCTAAGTTTTTTTGTTAAGAAATAGATTTTTTATTAACAGAAAATTTTATCAGCAATAGTCGCTTGATTTCGACAAGCTCAATCGGCGCTTAGGATGATTAATTACAAAACTCGAAATTCAGCCTGCTAAGAAATTGATTCTTTTTAACTGCAAATCATATCAGTAACCGGCGCTCCGCGCCAGAACTTCGGACCTACATAGCGGGCTAGGTCTCTTGCTAAAATTCTGTGCGTTAAGAAAATGCGCTGTTCGTAATTAAAATCTTACTAACACCTTTACTGCGGTGTTAATAGGTGTTAGTATAGTGGTAGAGGTAATGTTTCGTGTCTGAATCGATTGAAGAACTTGAAGAAAAAATAAATTCTTTGCCAAAAGGTTGTGTGGTTATAAAAAAAATCGACAATAAACCGTATTTTTATCAGCAATACAAACAAAACGGAAAAACTGTCAGCAATTTTCTTACAAATGAACAGGCTCAAATTATGCTTCCTCAAATTGAACAGCGGCGTGAACTTCAGAAAAAATTAAAAGAATTAAAAAAATCACAACTAGCACAAGACACAAAGATTGAATATAAATTCCAAACAAATGCCATTTATGGACAAGGTCTTCTTGAAATGGCAAAAACTGCAACTGATTTTCAGAAAAGGGACTGTTTTACTATCATTCAGGATTATGTTTACGGCAAGGCTTGCGACAAGGTTTGTCTTATTTATGGGCTCCGTCGTACTGGAAAAACTACACTCTTAAAGCAACTGATTCTTGATATGTCTGCAAAACAGCGCTGCCAAACAGTTTACATAAAAGCTCGGGTTGGCGAAACCATTGCAGAACTTAATCAAGATATTAAAAACGCAATTGAAAAAGGAATAAAATATTTTCTCATAGATGAAATCACTTTGATTGAAGATTTTATTAATAATGCGGCTCTACTTTCTGATGTTTATGCGGTTCAAGGAATTAAGTTTGTGCTTTCTGGAACTGATTCATTGGGCTTTTGGTTTGCAATGAATGAAGAACTTTATGACCGTGCGGTTACAGTTCACACAACTTTTATTCCGTTTAAAGAACACAAGCGGCTTTTAAATCTTAATTCAATTGATGATTACATTTGCTACGGAGGAACTTTAAAAGCTGGTGAATGGAATTTTAACAAAGATTTAATCAAAGATGAAAGTGCATCTTTTAGAGACAATGAAGCAACTAGACAATATATTGACACAGCAATCTGCAAAAATATTCAGCACAGTTTAAAATGTTATGATAGGGGAAATCATTTTAGACATTTAAAAACGCTTTATGAAAAAGATGAACTTACAAGCGCAATTAATAGAATCATTGAAGATATGAATCACGATTTTACAATTCAAGTTCTTACACAAGATTTTAAATCACACGATTTGGGGTCTGCAAAAGATTTGCTTCGGCGCGAAAAAAATCCTGAAAAGCGAACTGATATTCTTGATACAATTGAAACCGAAAAAGCGGTTAGTCGTCTTAAAGAGATTCTCGAAATCCGCAATAAAGAAGAGCAGACAATTGATATTGAAGAAATTCACGTAAAAGAAATTAAAGAATATTTGAAGGCACTTGAACTGATTGATGTGTGCAAAATCGACACTCTGCCAAGCGACGGAACTCGGGAAGAACATA
>CAZXCR010000370.1:1742-2310 GCA_964639315.1 uncultured Treponema sp.
TGTCCGGCGGAAGCTTTGGTCAGCACGCTTTCTGATGACGGAGAATTCATTAAAATTGACCAGAGACTTCAGAACATTGTAAAAGCTAAAATCATTGAAGATATCCAGGGGCGAATGCTTGAGGACATTGTATTTTACGAAACAAAACGTTCGGCAAAACGAAGTGAAGATGTGTTTAAGTTGAAATTTGCGGTAGGTGAATTTGATATGGTTGTTTACGAAAAAAATACAAATACCTGTCAAGTTTATGAAGTTAAGCATAGCGTTGAATATAGTCCCCAGCAGGCAAAGCATCTGTTGAATGAAGAAAAAACTGAACTTACGGAGCAGCGTTTTGGGAAAATTACAAAAAAATGTGTGCTGTATCGCGGTAAAACAATGATTGATGACTCCGGCATTGAATTTAAAAATGTGGAAGACTATTTGTGCGAGTTGTAATTTTTTGGTTTCTGGAGCAAATTTTTCTTCCTCAAGTGCGCCACGCAGGCTTCGCCTTCATTCTTCCGTTGCCTACAGAACGCGCTATCGTGTTTTCCAAGTCACATTTTAGGCGTTAAGAAAGTAAATG
>CAZXCR010000371.1:0-2274 GCA_964639315.1 uncultured Treponema sp.
CGAGTTTTCTTGCGAAAACTCGCAATCTTTTTGTTAAGAAATAGATTTTCTATTAGCAGAAAATTTTATCAATAACAGTCGCTTGATTTCGACTCTCTCAATCGGCGCTTAAATGATTAATTGCAAAAAGTCAACCCGCGCTTATTTAGTTACCCTTGCCTACAAGACACATCCACTCTGCTTGAGCGCACAAGGTTTCGCCAACATAAGCTTTTCCTGCCTGAACTACCATATTTGGAGTGGCACGCTTGTTTTCAACTTCCATGCGGACTGTGTCTCCTGGACGCACCTGATGCTTGAACTTTACGTTATTTACAGTTGCCAAAAAGAACAAGGAATTTTCCTGGAATTTTCCCTGAAGACTTAATGCAGCTCCTCCACCCTGAGCCATTGTTTCAATTAAAATAACTCCTGGAACAACTGGATATTCTGGAAAGTGTCCCTTAAAAAAGAAATCATCTTCTGTGAATTTTCTTGTGCAAATACAGCCTTTTTCGTCATAACTTTCGATTGTGTCTACGAATAAAAAAGGTTTTCTGTGTGGCAAAAGGGATTCAATATTTGTGAATGGCATTTCCATTGTTTTTCTCCTGATTTGTTTTTGTTTAAAAAAATTTTTACGGGGCGTTGCGGGGTGTCCCCGCTAGAAGGGGTAGCGGCCAACGTAGTGGACGCGCAGGGGGAGACTTCCCCCTCCTTCTAAAAAAAAATTTACGAACGCCCTTTGTTTTTTAGCAGCCGACTTTTTTGAAAACTAAAATTCCGTTGTGACCGCCAAATCCAAAGTTTCCGCTCATTGCAACTTCAACTGGCATTTCAAGACCTTTGTTCGAGGTGTAATCGAGGTCGCAGCCGCCTTCTACATCAGGCTCGTCGAGGTTTATGGTAGCTGGAATGTAGGAATCTTGGATTGCTTTTACGCAAACTAATGCTTCAAGTGAACCAGCGTTTCCTAGGCAGTGCCCAGTCATTGATTTTGTAGACGAAATGTGCAGTTTTGGGGCAGCTTCGCCGAACGCTATGTGCAGCATTTTTGTTTCGCCTGAATCATTTAAATGTGTGGAAGTTCCGTGCGCGTTGTAATAGGTTACTTCAGAAGGTTTTACGCCGGCATCTTTCATTGCAGTGGTCATTGCCTTTGCGCCGCAGATTCCGTCTGGATTTGGTGCTGTTAAATGATAGCCGTCTGAAGATGCTCCGTAGCCTGCAAGTTCTGCATAAATTTTTGCGCCGCGAGCCTTTGCGTGTTCGTATTCTTCGAGGACTAAGATGGTTCCGCCTTCGCCCATTACAAATCCGTCGCGTTTTTTATCAAAAGGACGACTTGCTTTTGTAGGATCGTCTGCAAATCCGCTTGAAAGTGCCTGCAGTACGCTGAATCCTAAATTTGCAAATCCGTTCTGGGTTGATTCTGCACCGCCGGCTAAAATTACATCGTAACGGCCGCTTCTAATTTCGTCCAAGGCATTGCCGATTGCGTCTGTTCCTGAAGCGCATGCTGTAGAAACTGTGTGTGTGGCGCCGTGGATTCCAAACGCCATTGAAATGTTTCCTGCAGCTTCATTTGGAATGAGCATAGGAACTGTCATTGGTGGCATACGGGTGAAATTTGAATCAAAATAGCTTTTCATTGAAGATTCTGTTACTTCGAATCCGCCGATTCCAACGCCAAGATAAACTGCTGCATTTTCAAGCACTTCTTTGTTTTCTGTAAGATTTGCATCGTCTAGTGCCTGTTTTGCCGCAGCAACTGCATATTTTGTAAAACGTGCCATTTTGCGTGCAGCTTTAGGATCCATATATTTTGCAGCATCAAAATTTTTTACTTCTGCAGCGTATTTTACTTTAAATGCTGAAGTATCATAATAAGTTATAGGAGCAACTCCGCTCCTGCCGTCTTTAATTGCCTGCCAGGTTTCTTCTACATTGTTTCCAAGCGGACTTACACAGCCTAAACCTGTAACTACTACTCTGCGCATAAATTCTCCTATAAATAAATTAATTTTTTCTAATTGATTCAGATTATTTTGACAAAATGTCAAAAAATGTCAGATTCGTTATTTATGGTACAGGAAATATACGCTTTTTGCAACTGATTTTTTTTGTGCGGTGAGAATGAGTGTTAAGAAATTGAATTTTTGTGTGACAGAAATTTTTTTGGTAACTCGCGGATTTTGACTGATAATTTTTTTTGTTAAGAAATTGATTTTTGTGTGACAGAAATTTTTTTGGTAACTCGCCGAGAATATGCGTGAGTAAAAGCCGCAAACTTTG
>CAZXCR010000372.1:0-2273 GCA_964639315.1 uncultured Treponema sp.
AGTTACAGGACTTGCAGTAATGCTGTTGTTGATTGAAGCAGTTGCCGAAAGACTTCCGTTTTGCTCTTTTACGGTAACTGTTGTGTTTCCAGCTTTTTTTGCTGTAAAACTTGCACTCAAAGTATCTTCTGCAACAGTCATATCAAGATAATCCTGTGTAGAAAGACTCCAGTCCAAAGTGTCAGAGCCAGTGTAAGTTGCAGTAATTGTTTGTGTTTCTCCAACCTTTGTCATCTCAATGGAAGTTGAACTAAGCGTAAGTTTTGTTTCAGCTTCGCCTCCATCGCCATTGCCGCCTGTTGCTTTTGGACAGCCAATAAAACTCAAGCAAAATGCTGCAAGAGTTGCCAAAAGGAACAGCTTAACTTTTTTTAACATTTTTTCCTCCTAGAAATTTTAAAAACAAAAATGTGAATCTTAAGTTTTTTCTATGAAAACCTTTTCTTAAATCTTAGCACCAATTCGCACCTTGTCAAAAGAATTTTGTCTGATTTTTGAAAATTTATGAAAATTTTAGCAAATTTCTGAATTTTCTTTCAAAAAAAGTCATTAAAAGTCAGTTTTTCATCTTAAAAAAAATCAAATTTCTTTTGTTTTATTCGGAAAACGTTTTCAAATCAAATTTTTTGTGTTATTTTAAAATCAGTGTGGAAAGATTTTTAAATTTGCATTACCCCCCCCCGTGGTAAAATATGAAGAAAAGTTAAAAATCTTTCCAAATTTGCTTGAAACCTTGCAATTAAACATTTATTTTCTTAAGTAAGTTTTAAGGAAGTTTGGTAAAAAATCGAATTTTTCAGATAAAAAAAGAAGGCAAATCAAAAAAAAGTAAGGAGAGCTTCAAAAAAAAAGAGGACTTATTATGAAAAAAAACATCACAATTGTTGACATTGCCAAAGAAGCCGGAGTTTCCATTGCCACAGTCAGTCGTGTATTAACAGGAAATGCCAAGGTAAATAAAGAGAAAAAAGAAAAAATCAATGAAATTATAAAAAAGTACGACTTTCATCCAAATATTCTTGCACGCGGACTAATTCAAACAAAAACAAATACAATCGGCATTCTTACTGCAGATATCCGCAACCCTTACTATTCCTCGCTTTTTGTAAGTTGCGAAAAAGCCGCCGCCGCACACGGATATTACCTTACTTTGTGCAATTCTTTTGGCGACAGTTTGCGCGAATTTGAACTCATAGACAATCTGGCACATCAAAAAGTAGATGCAATAATTCTGATTGGAGGAGCGCCAGACAATTTATACACAGATTTTGAATATGCCGAAAAAGTAAACCGCATTACAGATTCAATTCCGGTTCTTGTAACAGGCCGCCTTGACGGAACAAATTGTACCAGAATCAACATTGACCCACTAAAATCAATTCAACTTGTAATGGATTACATTGCGCAAAATAAAAATTTCAAAAAAATCGGATTTATTGGCGGAAGTAAAAAAGTAATTTTTTCAGTTGAACTTAGAACTGGCTTTAAGAAATTTTTGCATCAGTATGATTTAGAGTATTATCCAGAATTTGACATTGCAAACGATCATTACGACGACATTGGCGGTTACTTAGCAATGAATCAAATTCTTTCCCGCAGCGACCGCCCCGACATTGTAATTGCAGTAAACGACTTTACGGCAGTAGGTGCAATGAGGGCAATCAGCGAGCACAACCTGAAAATTCCAGACGACATCAGCATAATCAGCTTTGACGACACTTTTATTGCGTCCCTTATGAATCCGCCGCTTACTTCAGTAAGTTACAATTACGGACTTTTTGGCTACACAATAATCGAAAACGCAATCCGCCTCATTCAGAAAAAAGAAGACGTTCCGCCAGTAACTTATTTGCAGCCAAAACTGATTGTGCGCGACAGTTGCCGTAAAAATTAGTTTTTTGTTCTTCTGGAGCGAATTTAACTTCAAAAGAAAAATTCACTTATCGCGCAAAGCGCTCTGCAGGAAATTATTTTTTGCACATATTGTATGTTAAGAAAATAAATTCTTATCAAAAGAACTTGCGAGTTTGTGGCTGTTACTAACAAAATTCCGCTCTACTAAAAAATTAATTTCTTAACAAAACAATTCCACGAGTTTCGCTTGCGAAACTCGCTAAGCAAGCGTAGCTTGCTATAAACTCGGGAAGCACTCATATGCCTGCGACAAACTCGACGAGTAAAATGCCAAAGGCATTTTACTCAACTATCGGGGCTAAGTTTTTTTTCCGCCCAAAATTTTATTTCTTTACAGTTTTTTTTGTGCTTTTCTTAAC
>CAZXCR010000373.1:0-2271 GCA_964639315.1 uncultured Treponema sp.
ATTCAAATCTTCTGTACTTTTTTGGGTAAGCGCATCTCCGTTTTTAAAATCGATTGCGTGGGAAAACGCCGGAGATGAAACATCGTGCAAAAGGGAAGCCAAAGTTTGCGCCTTGCTGTGAGTAAAATTCCACGTAATCAGCGCAGTTCCAATTGAATGATCAAGTCGCGAATAATAAAACTGATTTTTAAAAAGTGGAGTAAAATCCGTACCGCACAAAAGCCCCACTCCGCTAAGACGCGAAAGCAGTGGCAAATTCAGATATTCATCTAAAAACTGCGGATATTCCTCTGACAAAATTGAATGGTAATCTTCTGCGTTAAATTTTATCATTTTGTTCTTGAACGATTTTTTACCAGATGACTGCGAATTTTTACTTTGTAATTAAATTATAAATTCTGTCTAAGTCTTCGCTGCTAAAATATTTTATTTCGATTGAACCTTTGTTAAATCCGCCTTTTAAACTAACCTTTGTTCCAAGAGTTTCAATCAGTTTGTTTTCCAAAGCAACATAATTTGGATCTCTTTTATCAGCCTTTGTTTCTTCGCTAGGAACAGGATTTTTTGATTTTTTATCATTCATTTCGCGAGCATAAGCTTCTGCCTGTCGCACAGAAAGTCCCTGCCCCTGAATCCTGCCAAACAAAATTCTTTGGTCAGTTTGATTTTCTACACCAAGAAGCGCCCTTGCGTGTCCGCTGGTTAAAGTTCCTTCAATAAGCGCCCTTTGCATATCTTCCGGCAATTTTAAAAGTCGCAAACAGTTTGCCACAGTTGAACGGTTCTTGCCCACTCGCTTTGCAACTTCTTCCTGCGTAATGCCGGAAATTTCCATAAGCTTGTAGTAAGCCTGAGCTTCTTCCACCGGATTCAAATCTGTACGCTGAATATTTTCGATTAATGCAACTTCAAGTTTTCTTGCATCAGAAAATTTTCTAAGTTGAACCGGAATTTTTTCAAGTCCTGCAGCCTTTGCCGCTCTTGTACGGCGCTCTCCTGCAATAATATAAAAAGTTCCGTCGCCGGCATCTTCAATTGTAACCGGCTGCAAAATTCCTTCTGCTTTTACGGATTCTGTAAGTTCAGCGAGTTCTTCTTCGTTAAAATACTGACGTGGCTGACGTGGATTTGGCTTTAGTAAATCTGGACTAACCCACAAAGTTCCGTTTTCGTCAGCAGTAATTCCATTTGGAAGATTTGCTTTTAAAGTAACGCCTGTTGAAGAAGCTGCACTTGATTCTTTTTTGCTGTCAGAAGAAGAATTTGAAGCGCTGCCTGAGTAAACGTCAAAGTCTTCCTCATCATCATCGTTCATTAAAGAACCTAATCCTCTTCCTAAAACACCATTTTTAGCCACGCTTAATCACCTCTTCAGCAAGTTTCTGATAGCTTCTTGCACCAACACAGTTTGGGTCGTAAAGACAAATTGGCTTTCCATGAGAAGGTGCCTCTGAAAGTCTTACATTGCGCGGAATAATTGTATTAAAAACAAGTTCCTTAAAATAACTTTTTACCTGCATAACAACATCTTGCGCAAGACGTGTTCTTGAATCGTACATTGTAAAGAAAATTCCGCCGATTACTAAATCAGGATTTATTCTTTTTTGAACCTGCTTAACGGTTTTTAGCAAAAGGGTAATTCCTTCCAGAGCAAAATATTCGCACTGCATTGGAACTAAAACTGCATCAGCTGCTGCAAGTCCATTTAAGGTTAGAAGTCCTAAAGAAGGCGGACAGTCAATCAAAATGCTATCGTACTTGTCTTTTACCGGCGCAAGAGAATTCTTTAAAAAATATTCTCGTTTTTCTTGGTCAACAAGTTCAATGGCTGCACCAGACAAATCAATTGAAGCACTTATAACGTCGAGATTTTCAACTTCGGTATGCTTAATAGCTTCTTCTGCCTTACACTCTCCGGCCATAAGTTCGTAAATTGTAGGCTTTTTTCGGCTTACACCAACGCCACTCGTCATATTTCCCTGCGAGTCAAAATCAACAAGCAAAACTTTTTTTCCAGCAAGCGCAAGATACGCGCCAATATTTATTGCAGAAGTTGTTTTGCCAACACCGCCCTTTTGATTTACAAATACGTAAGTTTTACCCATGTGAAACATTATAACAGAAAAAATGTTTCACGTATAGGCAAGAACAAAGTCCTGGAAATTTTTACTTATTTGGAGCAAGCTTTTTTTTATTTACAGCGGGTGCGTAATGAGGCAGAGATTTTCTTAGCAAACAAAAATTTCAATTCAAAAGAAAATGCCTTGTTAG
>CAZXCR010000374.1:0-2255 GCA_964639315.1 uncultured Treponema sp.
GCACCGAGCGAATAGCGGAGCCCTGGACAGCGCGTTACCACCAGAACTCGCTCCAAAAACCCCCACGCCAAACTTTAGTATCCGTACTTTTTTTGTCTTGCGAGTAGGAAAATAACGGTCATAATCATACAGCCAAACTCGGCAGCCGGAGACGCTATCCAAATTCCATCTGCGCCTAAAATGAGCGGCAAAACCAAAATAAACACAACCTGGAATCCCAAAGTTCTGCAAACAGAAAGAATTGCACTTATGAGTCCGTTGTTCAACGCTGTAAAAAATGACGAACCAAAAATATTCATTCCGCAAAGCAAAAATCCTACTGAATAAATTCTAAATGCAGCCTTTGTAAGATTAAAAAGATTTTCGTCGTAACTTGTGTAAACTGCCGCAAAAGCGCCCGCCGAAAGTTCAGAAACCGCGAGCATCACCACAGATGCAATCAAAATTACAATAATACTTTTGTGGAAAACATTTTTTAATTCAGTGTGATTCTGCGAACCGTAATTGTAACTTACTATTGGCGCTGTTCCCATCGAATATCCAATGAAAATCGCTGCAAAAATAAATCCTACGTACATAATTACGCCGTAAGCTGCAACGCCGTCAACTCCCGCATATTTTAAAAGCTGAACATTGTAAAGCATTCCCACAATACTTGATGAAATGTTGCTCAAAAATTCAGAAGACCCGTTCGTTAAAGTTTTTACAAGATTGAGTCCCTGCCACTTTGTTCTGCCAATCTTAAGCTTAGAATTTTTAGTAACAATAAAGTAAACAAGCGGAATTCCACCGCCAATCAAATAAGAAATGTCAGTTGCAACCGCCGCGCCCACAACGCCCCAGTTAAAAGCTCCTACAAAAACTGCGTCTAAAATCATATTTGCACAGCCGGCAATGATTGTAAGAACAAGTCCCAGATGAGGTTTTTCTGCGGCAATTAAAAAACTGTGAAAAACGCTTTGCAACATAAAAGCGGTTACGGCAGGAATAAGAGTGCGTGCGTACAAAACCGCGTATTTAAAAACGTCCCCTTCGGCACCCATAATTTTTGCTGCCGGCGGAATTACAAACCAGGCAACCACGCTAAGCAAAATTCCTAGTGCAATCGTAAAGTAAACAAGAAAAGAAAACAGACTGTTAGCATCGTCGTCCTTTTTTTCGCCAAGAAATTTCGCTACAAGTGCGCTTCCGCCCGTTCCAATCATAAAGCCGAATCCGCTAAAAAGCATAATGAGCGGCATAATCAAGTTTACGCCAGCAAACGGTTCCTTACCGGCAAAATTTGAAACAAAAAGTCCGTCAACAATTGAATAAATCGACGTAAAAATCATCATTAAAATAGCAGGAATTGTAAACTTAAAAAGTCTGCCATACGTAAAATGATCCGAAAGTTGTATTTTCATTTTTTCCCTCATAAAAAAAAATTTTAGTTTTAATAGTAATTTAATAGTAGTTAATAGAAATTTGGGCGCTACCGCCGCTTCGCGTCGGCCGCTATGTCCGTGGCTTGCTAATCGCGCGGTCCTCCGTTACACTCCGGACTGCCTTCGGCACCACTCCCAGCGCTAGCGCATTTTTTATAAGACTTAAGTTCCTCTTTCATAGAAGAATAAAAAAGTTCCTGAAGTTCTATCATCTTTTTGTAATTTTCAATTCCCATCCGAGAAATTGTCTTCTTTTCAAAATCAACAATTGCGCCAATATGCTTTTCTGCCTGAATAACGCCTTCTTCGGTAAAATGTATTATTTTAGACCGCTTGTCTTTTGGATTTTCTTCAAGTTCCAAATAACCTTTTTTTTGCAGGGCAAGCACCGTGTTGTTTACAGTTTGCGGCGGAATGTCATAGCCAGTACTAATCTGCTTTTGAGTCTGCCCTCTTTCCATATAAAGTGCATAAAGAACACGGTTAAAGTCGCTGCCGGTATCAAGAAATTTATCAAGGTTCGCATAAAGCCGACTTGTCATACTTATAACCTTGTTTTCTTGCATCAAGAGTTTTGTTTTTTTAGTCATACAATCCCTTTTGGGACTATTTTAATCCCTTTAGGGAGAGTATATAATCCCATTTGGGATAATTTGTCAAGATAAGATGGCGGACGGGAATTTTTTTGGTAAGTCGTGGATTTTTTGTTAAGAAATAAATTTTTTGTGGAACAGGGAATTTTGTCAGTAACCAGCGCCGATTGAGCCTGTGTCGCAGGCTACGCCTGCTTCCTGAGTTTTCTTGCGAAAACTCGCAAGATTTTTTTGTTAA
>CAZXCR010000375.1:0-2249 GCA_964639315.1 uncultured Treponema sp.
CAAGAAAACTCGTGTTGCCCACGAATGTGGGCATACGTAACCGTAAGCCTGCGACGAACAGCGGATTTCTAAAAAAATTCAGCAAGCAGGCGTAAGCCTGCGATGCGCACTAGAGGTAACAAAATTCGCTCCAAAAATTAAAACTTGTAACAAACTCGAATTTTAATCTACTTACCTTGGCTGTGTGTAAGTTCCTGAGCTTTTGATTTTACTGCGTCAAAAAGTTTTTGTTCATTTTCCTGATTTTCTGCAATCAACTGAGTAAAAATTGAGCCTGCAACAACCGCTTCAACGTGATTTGCAAGTTCTTCTGACTGCTTACCGTTCGAAATTCCAAATCCACCGTAAATTTTGCTGCCCCCCTCGCCTGCTGCTTTCAAAAAATTCATTGTGTTTTCATCGATTTTTGTACTCTGACCTGTAATTCCTGTGCGTAAAGCCGCGTAAATGTACTTGAAGCCAGCGTGCGCTATTTTGCTAAGACGTTCCTTACTCATACTTGGCGCAACAACCGGAATATTTTCCATACCATTTTCTTTGCAGAATTTCGTTAATCCTTCATCACAATCAAAAGGTAAATCCGGGATAATCATTCCTGTTGCTCCGGCCGCCGCTGCTTTTTTACAGAAATTTTCAACTCCGGGAGTATAAATTAAAGAACCGTAACTCATAATGTAAATTGGAATTTGCGGAAATTCTTTGTGAAGCTTTTCTACAAACTTAAGACCATCGTTTGTTCTGTATTTTCGCTCCAAAACCTTTGTGCAGGCAGTTTGAATTACAGGACCGTCAGCACTTGGATCGCTAAAAGGAAGTTGAATTTCAAGAATATCAGCGCCGCCTGAAACAAGGGCTTTTGCTGCCGTAAATGCAAGTTCGTCTGTTGGATAACCTGCAACCAAATGTGACATAAGTTTTATTTTTGACATATTTTCCTCTCTTAAAATAAAAAGTAGCATCAGTTTTGGGATTAAAAGCAAAGCTGATAAGAGTGCCTTTGAAAAAACAAAAATGTTTTGTTTCTACTGATAGAAACATTCTAACGCTATTATTTTTTTACGTCAATTACGTGATTAAAGTTTTTTAGTAAAAGACAGTTTTTTTTGTTTGGATTTTGCCCGGATTTTACTTAGATTTGCTTGGATTTTTTTTAGATTTTTTATAGACTGTGGCTAATGGGGCTGTAGCTCACCTGGCTAGAGCGTTTGAATGGCATTCAAAAGGTAGTCGGTTCAAGTCCGATCAGCTCCAAATCCTTTTTGACCCGCCTTTTCTACCGCAAAATCTATCTAAAATCTACCGTAAAATATCTTGAAAAATATTCTGCGAAATATCAAAATCCACTCAAAATCTATTTGGAATCACACTGAATCACACTGATTTTTTTCGCAACTTAAAATCTAAAAATCGGCAAACTAAAATCTACGAAAGTAACGCAAGGAAGTAAAAAATGAAAAGTTCACAAATTTTAGTCCGCGATGCAAAACTTGAAGATGCGCCTCGAATCCTAGAAATTTACGCATATTACGTAGAAAAAACTGCAATCACCTTTGAATACGAAGTTCCGTCTCTTGAAGAATTTAAGGCAAGAATGACAAAAACAATGCAAAAATATCCGTACCTTGTGATACTAAAAGATGGAATTATTGAAGGTTACGCTTACGCAGGTGCATTTGTGGGAAGAAAGGCTTACGAATGGTCGTGCGAAATGACAATTTATCTTAATCATAACGCACAAAAATGCGGTTTGGGACGAAAACTTTACGAAGAACTTGAAGAAAGGCTCAAAAAAATGGGAATTCTAAATCTTTACGCGTGTATTGGTTATCCGCAAAAAGAGGACGAGTTTCTTACAAAAAACAGCGCACAGTTCCACGAGCATTTGGGCTATCATCTTGCGGGAACTTTTTACAACTGCGGCTACAAGTTCAATCGCTGGTATCATATGGTCTGGATGGAAAAAATTATTGGCAGTCATCTTCAAAATCAAAACGAAATCATGATTTATCCAAAGCTGCCACAAAGTTGATTTTTTTATTTTTTTTGCGCGAAAGCTCAACTAGGTAACCGGCTTTTCAGGGCTTGCTAGTCGCGCGGTCCTCCGTTGCACTCCGGACTGCCTATCGGCACCCTTACAATCCGGCGCGGGCTTTTGAACAAAAGTCACAGCCTTCTTTGTTAAGAAAATATTTTCTTAGGTCGAATTTCGAGTTTAAATAAAATTTACAAAAAAGGTGAAAAAGCCTAGC
>CAZXCR010000376.1:0-2247 GCA_964639315.1 uncultured Treponema sp.
CAAAAATGGCCCGGTTGATGCAAAATCGGCATTCAGCTTAAAAGAAACTCCAAAATCTGCTGAAAAATCTTCAAACGGCGGATCTTATACAATTACAGTAAACGGTTCTTCATACAACGTAAGTTCTGACGGAAACGGAAATATCAGTGTTAACGGAAATACATACAATGTTGCTGTTGGCGCTCCTTCTGAAACTGCTGCTCCTTCTGCTGCACCTGCTGCCGTTGCTGTTGGCGGAGTTGACATAAAAGCTCCTGTAGCTGGAACTTTGCTTAAACAGTGCTTTGCTAACGGAACAAAAGTTAACAAGGGCGATACTGTAATCATCATTGAATCAATGAAAATGGAACTTGAGGTTAAGGCAATTGAATCTGGAACAATTTCATATTCTGTTGCTGCCGGAAGTCAGATTCAAAGTGATCAGGTACTTGCAACAATTGGCGGAGTTGTAAAAGCTGCTCCAAAACCAGTTGCTTCTCCTGCAAGTCCTGCTCCAGCACCAGTTGCAGCTCCTGCACCTGTAAGTAAAGGTGGCACTGTTGTTAAAGCTCCTGTTGCCGGCGTATTCCTTAGAACTGCCGCTGCTGAAGGTTCTTCTGTAAAAAGAGGAGACAACATTGTTATTATTGAATCAATGAAAATGGAACTTGAAATTAAAGCTCCTGTAGATGGAAAGGTTCACTTCCTTGCCACCGTTGGTTCTCAGCTTGCAAATGATCAGGCTCTTGCTGAAATTCAGTAAAGAAAGTCTGGTAAAAATTGTGAAGTAATATCAGTTTTTACCAGATGCCCTATACGTTTTAGAAATTTTATCATAAGGAATGCTTATGCCTAACACAAAATTAGAAAATAATAAAAAAATTGCATTTGTAATGCTTGCAATAATGGCTTTTGCATCGGTGCTTTCGTTTGGTTCAAGAAAAGTTTTTGCTCAAAACACAGAAACTGCAGCTACTGTTGAGGCTTCTGGACTTGAAAGAGTTATTCCGGGTACTGAGGATTGGAATGGAAAATATGATATTTCAATCAAGACATTTATTGTGAATATTTGGCGTACAACTGGTATTTACAAGATGATTCACACTGTAACTCCTGAAGAACTTGCAGCACAGAATGCACAAGAAGCTGCTGCAGAAGTTGCAAAAGAAGCTGGTGAAGATTTTGCTGAAACTGCTCCGGGCTGGCAGTATCTTTTGATGATTGCCATAGGATTTTTGATTGTTTACCTTGGTGCAGGACGTGGATTTGAACCGTTGCTTTTGGTTCCAATCGGATTTGGAACTATTCTTGTAAATATTCCTGGTGCTGGTATGGGTGATTTGCCTGACGGTATGCTTGCGATTATTTACAAAGCTGGAGTTGGAAACGAATTTTTCCCTATGCTGATTTTTATGGGAATTGGCGCTATGACTGACTTTGGTCCGCTTATTGCAAATCCAAAAATGGCTCTTTTAGGCGGAGCCGCCCAGCTTGGCGTTTTCTTTACGCTCTTTGGTGTTGCTCTGCTTAATATGATTCCTGGCGTTTTTGACTACAATATTCTTCAGGCGGCTGCTATTTCTATTATTGGCGGTGCGGACGGTCCTACATCAATTTATGTTGCTGCAAAACTTGCCCCTGAACTTATGGCGGTAATTGCTGTTGCTGCATATTCTTATATGGCACTTGTTCCAATGATTCAGCCTCCTATTATGAAGGCTTTAACCACTAAAAAAGAAAGATTGATTCATATGGAACAGCTTCGTCCTGTAAGCAAGGCTGAGCGCACTTTGTTCCCGCTTGTACTCCTTATTCTTACATTGCTTCTTCTTCCGGCAGCCGCTCCTCTTATTGGAATGCTTGCATTTGGTAACTTTGTAAAGAACTGTGGTGTTATAGACAGACTTTCTAAAACAATGGAAAACGAACTGATGAACATTGTTTCAATTCTTCTTTCGTTGGGCGTTGGTAGCCAGATGACTCCTGAAAAAATTATGAACGGAAAGTCTCTTGGAATTATTGTACTTGGTCTTTTTGCATTTGCTGTTGCTACAGCAGGTGGCGTTCTTATGGCAAAACTTATGAACCTCTTCCTGCCGAAAGGAAAGAAAATCAATCCGCTTATTGGTTCTGCTGGTGTAAGTGCCGTTCCTATGGCAGCGCGCGTTTCAAACAAACTTGGTCTTGAATATGATCCTTCAAACTTCCTTTTGATGAATGCTATGGGACCAAACGTTTCTGGTGTAATTGGAACTGCGATTGCGGCAG
>CAZXCR010000377.1:0-2241 GCA_964639315.1 uncultured Treponema sp.
GAGTAAAATGCTTTCAGCATTTTACTCGTCGAGTTTGTCGCAGGCATATGAGTGCGACAAACCGCGAAAAGCGGGTTTCCTAAAAAAATTCGGCACGTATAACGTGACGCGCTTGAGTAAGGCAAATTCGCTCCGATTTTTCTGATGAAAATATACTTTTATGCCGAAAATTTGTAGGATAAAGGTAGTTTTGGGCAGTTAGCTTTAGAAATTTGCAATTTTTAGAGCTTCCCTTTCAAAAATCAGATGAGCTTTGAAACCAGCTTACAAACAGTCAGTTTCAAATCGAGGGTAATTTATGGAAACTATTGGAATAAAATTAGCTGACGGAAGTTTTTATCCACTGCTCGAAGAAGGCAAGCCGGCAAAAAAATCTGTAAGTTTAACAACAGTTCAAGACAATCAAACCATAGTGCACGTTGACGTTTACCGCTCAAAAACCGGAACAATGGAAGATGCAGAATATGTTGATACTCTGGAAATTAAAAACTTAAATCCGCACGCAAACGGAGAACCAAGTTTTAATCTCGATATTGGACTTGACGAAAACAACGAACTTAGCGCCGATATTTCTGACCCGGAAACAGGCAAAAGCAGCGAAACAAAGGTTGAACTTATTTCAAGGACTCTTTCAGAAGCAAAAAATCCGCCAGTTCACTTTGAAAAAGATCCAACTATCTCTCAAGAGCCAGTAACAGACGGAGTTGTTTTAGACGACGATCTTGACTTTCAGCAAAATAACGAGGCAAAAGAAATGTTAGGAAATGATGCAAATAGTGAAGATTTTTCATTTGACTCCCTGATGGACGATTCTCAGAAAAATGAAAATTCAGAAAATCAAGAAAATGAGCAAACTGTAAACGAAGAAAATATTACTGACAATTTTGATTTAGCAGAATTTGATGAAATAGAAAATTCCGTAAATCCAAAAGAAATTCTTTTAGATCAGGAAAACAACGTTGAAGACATAAATGCAAAGGTTCAAGACCTTCCGCAAGAAGATTCAGATTCGCCAGATTCTTCAGATTCTTCAGATTCTCAAGATTCAGCCGAAGAAAAAAATCAGAACGCAACAAGTGAATTTATTGCTTCGCCAGTTGGAATTAAGGCAAGTAAGGGTCACAAACATTCCGCAGAAAAAAAAGTTCCATCTGTTGAAGAAGTTCTTGCAGAAAATACAAGCGAAGAAAATTTGCAGGAAGATCAGCAAGCTTCAGAAAATGCAGATTTTACAGAAGACGATTTTTCTAATCCAGAAGATTTTAACGAGGAAACAAAAATTTCAGAGTCAACTGAACAAATAGAAAATCCGTCCGACGAAAATTCTGAAGAAGAAAAAGTTCCGTCTGTTGAAGACATTCTTGCAGGCAGCGGCAATAAAAACGAAGAAGATTTTACGCTCCCAGACTTTGATGACAGTCAGAATGAGGGCACAGAAGATTTTAGTTCAGAAAATATAAGCGATGTTGCCCTTCCAGACTTTGATGATTTTAACGAAAACGAAGAAAATTCAGTTGATGAAGAAAATTCTCTGAACGAAGAAAATAATCAGGATAAAACTTTGGCAAAAGACGCCCCAGCCGAAGAAGAAGAAGAAGATTTTAATTTAGATCTTCCAGATTTTGTTGAAACCTCAGAAAATTCTGCAACGCAGGATTTTAGCGCAGACGAAGTTCCGGAAGAAGATTTAGATTCTCTAACCAAAGATTTTTCTACAGAAGGTCTTGATGGTGATGATGAAGAAGCAAAATCAAACTATTATTCTGCTGTGGGACTTGGCAGTGCTTTTGATGATGACATTGGCGAACCAGATTTAAGTTCAACTGAAGAAGAAGAAAAATTTACAAAAGATCCAACTTTTGAACCAAACAACGAAATGTTTTCTGACCTTTACGACAAAGAAACTCTCGAAGGAAAAAATTCCTATAGCGAAGAGGACGTTGAGAAAAAAACAAAGGTTCCTGTAATTATTTGTATAATTTGCGCAGTTATTTGTATACTTGCATCTCTTTTTGTACTTTTTGTAATTCCTTCAAAATTTAATCTTTTAAAGAAGAACGCAGCCAAGCCGGAAGAAAAGCTTCAAAATCAAACTGAAGAAATTTCTCAGCCGGCAGAAGAAAATTTGGAAAGTGAAAATTCTAGCGAAGATGAAAATGAAATTCTTATAGAAATTTCTTCTGATGAAGAAGATTTAGGCGAAAATGCAGAAAATTCTTTGGAAGAAACTGAAATTGCTGA
>CAZXCR010000378.1:0-2229 GCA_964639315.1 uncultured Treponema sp.
ACCGGCAACCGCCCTTGCAAGAAGAGTTTTACCAGTTCCTGGCGGCCCCACAAGAAGAACACCCTTTGGAATTTTACCGCCAATATCAGTATATTTTTTAGGAGACTTCAAAAAATCAACAACTTCTTCAAGTTCCTCTTTTGCTTCGTCAACCCCAGCAACATCAGCAAAACGAGTTTTAACCTTACCTTCGTCAATTGCCTTTGACTTTCCGGATCCGTTTCCAAACACAGATCCAATTCCTCCCATTCCGCCGCCGAATTTTTTAAAGATAATAAAGTACATAAGGAAAATAAGACCAAGCGGAATAACCCAAGAAAGTATAAGCTGAAGAATATAATTATTCTGTTTTGCCACAAATTTATATTCAATGCCCTTCTGGTCAAGAAGTTCAATAAAACTCGACATCAAAACTGCCTGAGTTCTGTAAACCTGAACGCTCGAATCCACTTCATTACTTCTAAAAAACTGCATTCCACGCGAAGAAGAATGAACGCTGCTAGGTTTTTCGCTGTAACCAACAAAATAACTTTCGCCAAGTTCCACACTCACAATCTGACCATTTTCAACAAGTTCCCTGAATTCAGAAAACGGAATTGTATTTTCAGAGTGTTGAGAAAAAAGAATATTTACAAGAACCAAAATTCCTACAAGAATCACAAGAATTCCAACAAATGGAAATTTGTGAGGTTTTTTAGGACCGTTTGGACCATCTTTTTTGTCGTTATCATTTTCCGGAGAAAGTTTGAAAAAATCGTAAGGATCATTTTCATTCTTTTTGTCTTTATTTTCGTCGCTCATTTGCACCTCAACTGTGGGACTTAAATTCAATTCTTAATATACAATATAAGCATAATTTTGTCTTTTGTGGAATAAAAGCTGCCCAAGAAAATAAATCTTTGTTTTTTTTCTATTTGGAGCAAATTCAAATGGATAACAGGCTTTCCAGGGCTACGGCTAATCTCGGTTTCATTCAAAACTTGCGGTTCTGAACGATTCACATCGCTACAATCGGGGCTAGATTTTCTGAACAATACATTGGGCATTAAGAAAATGAATGTTTGTAAAGAAGACCGCGAGTTTGCGAAGCAAACTCGACGAGTAAAATGCTTTCAGCATTTTACTCACCAATCCTGGCTAGGTATTTCTTTTCTACAAAAATTTTTGTTTGTAAAGAAAAATTTTCTATTTTTCTTTATTTTCTTAGCTCAAAATTCAAGTTTTGTAATTAACCATCTAAGCGCCGATTGAGAGAGTCGAAATCAAGCGGCAAACTCGCAATCTTTTTGTTAAGAAAACTTGCAGTTCAAAAAGAAGATGTTTTGTCAGTAACCGCACGTGCAATTTTTTTGTTAAGAAATTGATTTTTTTAACTAAAAATTCTATCAGCAACCCGCGCAAATTCGAATTTTGCTTTTTTTTCATCAGTGATAATTTTTAAAATCCTGAACAATGCTTATTTCAGACCTTATGTTAAGTTCAGGAAATTTGCGAGATGCAATTTGAACCGCAGTTTGCGCAATCGACTGCGAATCAGCAACTCCGTAAAGAACAAGATTTTTTCCATCATCGCTGATTGAAGAACGCAAGAAATTTATTTTTATGTGACATTCGAAAATCAAATCATTTACAAGCGACTGCGCCTTTAAAAGATTTAACAGCTTTTTTTGCCCGTCAGTTTCTTTTTGAGGAGTAATGTGTGTTTGAACAAGATTTTTTATCACCTTTACACTTTCGTCGATATTTAAAATTCCAGTGTTCAGCGTCAGAGTAAAATTTTGGGGATTTTCATTTTCTAAATTAAAAAAACTTTTATGGAATCCAAGCCTGTTTGAATCACTTTCTGAAATTCTTTGCAAAGCCTGTTTTTTATTCCAGTTAAATTCTTTTTCCAACCGTTCAATGCGCACATTATCGTCAGCAACAAAACGCAACGAAATCAAATTTGAAATTCCGCTTAAAATTATAAAAGCGCCTCTTCCAATCAAAATGCAATTTCCCTGCGAGGCAGCTTCTAAAACCGCATACTGAAGATAATTTAAATATTCATCACGATCTTTTAAAAGATTTGCAAAAAAATTTGGCTTACGTTCGTCGTATTTTGGCAGTTTTTCGCGCGCAAATCCAAGTTCAACTATGCGTCTTTCAATTTGCTTACGGTCAATAAATTTATACGAAAGTTCTTTTGCAAGGGCGCCAGCTATTTCATCACCCAAAGCAGCTACTTGT
>CAZXCR010000379.1:0-2229 GCA_964639315.1 uncultured Treponema sp.
AGCGCGTAGAAGAAACGTGCAGCTGGTTTGGCAGAGGTTTTGAATGAAAAGCGTCAGTTACAATTTCATTTTTGCGCGTAAATTCAGAAAGCAAGTGCTTTGCAACATCAATTGCGGTGCCGCTCGGAGAATCAGCTTTCTGATTGTGATGCATTTCCCAAACCGCAGCATCATATTCATCAAACTGATTTATAAGTTTTGCAGCATTTTCAACAATTTTGTAAAAAATATTTACACCGATTGAAAAATTCGCACTGGTCATAATAGTTCCGCCGCATTTTGAAGCAAGGGTGCTAACTTCTTCGTGCTTGTCGTTCCAGCCGGTAGTTCCCACAACCAAAGGAATTTTTGTTGGCAAAAGAGATTTTATGTTTCCCATCACAGAAGACGGATGAGTAAACTCGATTACCCCTTCAGCACCACTTGAAAGCACTGCCTGGTCAACTGCATCATAATCTCCTGGCGCAACTTTAACGCTGGCATCAGGAGACGCCACATCAACTGTAGCAACTACTTCGTTTCCAAAAGAAAGGGCGGTAGTTTCAAGCATATGACCCATTTTTCCATAACCAACCAAAGCAATTTTCATATTTTCACCTGTAAAAATCTAAAATAAAAATCAGTTAAAAAGAGCTGAATGCAGAACCTGAACCGTTTTATCAGCCTGATTATTGTCAACAATCATACTGATATTCACTTTTGAAGCTCCCTGCGAAATCATCTGAACATTGATATTTTCTTTTTCAAGAGCAGCAAAGACACGTCCCAAAATTCCGCTAGAACGGCTGGCATCGCAAATAACTGCAACAATCGCCTTGTCTTTTTTTACCACAACGTCGGAAGCTCTCTGCAAATCTTCAATAAGCCCAGAAAGATCAGTTTTTCCGTTTACCGTAAGCGAAACTGAAACTTCAGAAGTAGCAATTACATCTACGCTGATATTCCACTTTAAAAACTGATTGAATACGTGAGCTAAAAATCCGCAAGCCCCAAACATACGATTAGATTCAATGTCAATCAGGCTAACATTTTTTACACTTGTGATTGCAGTAACTAAAGGTTTTTCGCCGGAATGTTTTTCTACAATGATTGAACCCGGAGACTTTATGTTGTAAGAATTTTTTACACGCACAGGAGTTCCGGTTTTACGGCACGGAATCATTGAACGAGGATGCAGCACCTGAGCACCAAACATTGCAAGTTCCTGAGCTTCTTCATAAGTTGCTTCTGGAACAGGGCGGGCTTCTTTTACCACACGCGGGTCAGTTGTCATAATGCCGTCAACGTCTTTCCAAGTTTGAATTTCCTTTGCACCAAGAGCCGCACCAATCATAGTTGCAGAAAGATCTGAACCACCGCGACCCAAAGTAGTAATAATTCCGTTTTTATCCTTCGCAATAAAGCCGGTAACAATTGGAATTTCCTTCTGAGCACCGCTTTTGTAAGCTGCAAGTTTTTCTGGAATATTCTGCCACACTTCGTCCAAAAGTTCCGCACTCATATAATTTGAATCGCTTACCATACCAATGTCCCAGGCATCATAAAATTTTGCCGGAGTTTTTAGCGAATTTAAGTAAGAAGCCATCATACGCACACTCATTCTTTCGCCAAACGAAACCAGATAATCGCGGGTGCGCTTAGTAAGTTCGTGCAGCATACTGATTCCGGTGAGCAGCGTTTTTAGTTCAGTTAAAAGTTCTTTTATGGCAGGAACATCAACTCCCAGTTCAAGGGCAGTATCCAGATGAAGTTTTTCAACTTTTTCAATATCCACAACGCCTTTAACCGCATTGTCCGCAGCTTCTAGAAGATGATCAGTTGTATCTCCCATTGCACTCAAAACAACCACAGGCTTCTCGTTTTCATAAGCCTGAATAATACCTGCAACATGGCGGATTCTTTCCGCATTGGCCACCGAAGAGCCGCCGAATTTCATAACTATCATAGTTCGTGAATTATACAAATTTAGCGCATCTCTTACAATCAAGATTTTTTTTCGCGAATGTGAGGAGTGGTCTTTTTGTTAAGAAGAAATTTTTTGTGAGACAGGAAATTTCGCTAGTAACTCGCGCGGCGTGGAATGTCGAAGACTTTTTGTGAACCAGAAATTTTCTTGTTAAGTCAAAATTCGAGTTTGTTGTAAGTTTTAGTTATTTGGAGCAAATTCTTTTTCTCTGCCAAAATTTTTTTTCTCGCACACCCTGTGCGCTCGGCTGCAAATTTGCCGCA
>CAZXCR010000380.1:0-2227 GCA_964639315.1 uncultured Treponema sp.
GGTTCTATGGGCGACCCGGCTCTTCTTGCAAATGCGATTGCCGAAGCTCTTGTTACAACAGTTGGCGGACTTGTAGTTGCAATTCCATCAATTGTTGCGAGCAATTTTTTTAATAACGAAGTAAATCACCGGCTTAACGATATGGAAACAAACGTTACTCAGGTTCTTTACAGTTTGACCGGCAAGAATTTGTAAAACAAGGAATTTTGTATGAAAGTAAACCGAAAAAGAAAAAATATCGGTGTTGGCGTAGATTTGTCTCCTATGCTCGACGTAATTTTTCAGCTGATTCTGTTTTTTTTAGTTTCTACAACCTTTTCTACCTTGCCTGGAATTCAACTGAATCTTCCAGTAAGTACAACTTCTCAGGGAACTGACGCAAGCGGAATCACAATCACCGTAAACGAAAACGAAGATATTTATTTTAATGACCAGAAAATTCCTCTTGAAAATTTAAAAGAAAAGCTTCTTTTAGTTGATACAGGAAAAATCGAAAGACAAAATTATCCAGTTACTCTTAATGCTGATGCAAAAGTTACAAACGGAAGCATTGTAAAAATTTTTGATGAACTTAGAAAGGCTGGATTTTCTTCAGTCAGTTTGCGCACAAAAAATTAGGTGGCTTAAAAAATGGATTCATTAAAAAAACGCGGAGAATTTATTGGTACTCTCTTTTCATTTTTAGCGGCACTTATTTTTGCCTTGCTGTGCATTTTTGTAAAAACTGAACCAAAAACTGTTTATAAAACAATTCAAGTTCAACTTTCTCCATCTAAACCGAATCCGCAAATTCAAAGTAAAAAAACTGAAATTTCATCTGAATCAAAAAAAGTCGAAAAAACTAAAACGCAAAAAGTTCAAAAAAGTCAGTCTGCTTCGAATACACAAAAAACTGAAAAGCTTCCTCAGAAAGCCAAAAATCAGGAAGCAAAATCTGAACGCCCTAAAATACGAAAAAGTATTGAAGAACTTATGGCTGAACAAAATTCTAAGTCTTCTTCAAAAACTGCGGCCAAAACTGATGACTGGGACGATTCTGTTTTTGACGAAAATGCCGCTGTGCAAAGTTCCGCGTCTTCTTCGATGCCAAAAATTGCCAGTGCAAAATCAAGTGCGTCTGGAAGTGCCGGCAGTGCCTCGTCTTCTTCTTCGGGGGCAAGCGCTTCTTCAAAATCTGCGGCGGTAAAGGCGGCTTCGTCTTCCACAAAAAATGCTTTGAGTGAACTCGAAAATTTAAGTTTTTCTTCAAGCAACGAAGATGATGTAAAAAGTATGACTCAAATTTCGGCGCAAAAAACTAGCGGTGGAAAGCTCGCAATAAAAATGTCTGACGGTAAACTGAGGGAATTAATTTCTCCGCGGCAGCCTGTTATTTATCTTGATGACATAAAAGTCAATCTCGACAAAAGCAAAAAAGTGCAAATTTCGTTTGACGTTACTGAATCTGGAACTGTGCCAATCGGTTCAATCGAAATAAATCCTGCCTCAAGTTTAACTGACGAAATTATTTCGCTCATAAAATCTGAAGTTTCCACCTGGACATTTTCTCAAGGCCCAGAAGGTTCCGCATCTTTTGACTACACGATTGAAATTCATTAAAGCGCGCTGGGTACTGATGGGATTTTCTCTTAGACAAAAAATTTTCAGTTAACAAAAAAAATTTTTCATCAGGGAAATTTTATCAGTAACACGCGGTCATTCCGAATTTAGTTCGGAATCTGTGTATGAAAAATCTTTTTCTTAACAGGTCAAAATTCGAGTTTTTTGCAATTAATCATTTAAGCGCCGATTGAGTCTGTCGAAATCAAGCGACTTACTTACAGATGGTGGTTTCGACAGGCTCAACCACCGGGTCTTTTATTTTCCTACATCTTTTTGTAAATTTTATTTAAACTCGAAATTCAGCCTAACAAAAAAACGCTAGAAAAAACTAGCCCGCTATGGAGGCCCGAAGTTCCGGTGTGAAACGCCGGAATGAAGCGATAGCGCAAGGCCGGAACAGCGGTATTTTAATAAAAATTTCACCCGGAACGCAAAAAAATTTCCTCAAATGTAAAAAAGTTTGCTCCAAGTAAGTAAAACTTGCAATCGTCCCGCGTGTTACCAACGAAATTTTCTGTCCAATAAAAATCTCTTCCTTAATAAAAGATTTTATCAATAACACGCGGGCACTGGTTACCAACAAAATTTTCTGTCCAACAAAAAATTTTCACTTAACAAAAAATTT
>CAZXCR010000381.1:0-2208 GCA_964639315.1 uncultured Treponema sp.
GCGGCGCGAAGCGTTCAAAACCGTAGGTTTTGAATGAAACCGCGGAAAGCGGGTTAACTAATAAAATTCGCTCCAAAAACACAAAAAAAATCTAGTAAATCATTGTGCCAATTCCGCGGTCGCTGAACATTTCGATTAAAAGTGAATGCGGAACGCGACCGTCAATTATGTGCGTACGCGGAACTCCACCGTTTCTTGCAAGAAGACAGCACTCGATTTTTGGAATCATTCCACCTGCGATTGTACCATCGTTAATGTATTTTTCAACATCGCTAACGTGAATCCTCTGAATAAGAGACGACGGGTCATTTACATCTTTTAAAACACCCGGCACATTTGTAAGCTGAACAAATTTTTCTGCGTGAAGGGCAACTGCAATTTTTGCCGCCGCTGTGTCTGCATTTATGTTGTAAAGATTTGTATCGCCTTCTTCGCCCACTGCAACTGTTGAAACAACCGGAATGAAATTTTTTTCAAGAAGCGATTCGATTATTTCTGGATGAACTTCCGTAACATCGCCTACAAAACCAAGATCTTCGCCATCTTTTTGAATTTTTTTTGCGCGTAAAAGACCTGAATCAACTCCGCTTAAACCTACAGCCCGTCCGCCTTCCCTAAGAAGAATATTTACTATTTCTTTGTTGAGTTTGCCGGAAAGAACCATTTCTACAACTTCCATTGTTTCGCTGTCTGTATAGCGAAGTCCGTTTACAAAGCGACTTTCTTTGCCGATTTTTTGCAGCATATGATTTATTTCTGGACCGCCGCCGTGAACTAAAACTACTTTAATTCCGATTGTGCTTAGAAGAACAATGTCTTTCATAACGGCATTTTTAAGCTCTTCGTTAAGCATTGCGTTTCCGCCGTATTTTACAACTACAACTTTTCCAACCCAATGCTTAAAATAAGGTAGTGCCTGTACAAGAACGTTTGCCCAGCCTTCGTTATCAAGATGAGGATCGCTGTTACAAGAAATATTTGTTTCGCTCATGTTCTGTAATCTCCGTTGATTTTTACGTATTCATAGGTAAGGTCGCAGCCCCAGGCAGTTCCTTTGCCACTTCCATCGCCTAAGAAAATATTTATTTGAACTTCATCCTCGCTTAAAATCTTTTTTGCTAAATCTTCATCAAAATCAAGCGGAACTCCGTTTCTAAAAACTTCAATTTTGCTGCGTTTTCCAGTTTGCTCTCCTACAAAATCTGTAAATCCCGGACGCTTAGAACCTTCTGCACTTTCAAAATAAACGCTTGTTTTTTCCTGATCAAATTCTTCGCCAGAATATCCCATTGCACACAAGATTCTTCCCCAGTTTGCGTCTTTTCCAAAAAATGCTGCTTTTACTAAACTTGATGAAATTACTGATTTTGCAAGGCGTCTGGCAGTTACATCGTCTTTTGCCCCGCAGATATTGCATTCAATCAGTCTTGAAGCGCCTTCTCCGTCACCGGCAATTTTTTTTGCCATCTGAGTATTTATGGCGTTAAGAGCGCTTAAAAATGTATCAAAATCTTTTCCCTCAGCACAAATTTCTGAGTTACCAGCCATTCCGTTTGCCAGAATTGTAAGCGTGTCGTTTGTTGAAGTGTCGCCGTCAATAGAAACGCAGTTGTAAGTTGTTTCCACGCTCTTTTTTACAGCATTTTCCAGCATTTGTGAAGAAATTGCGCAGTCAGTTGTAATAAAACAAAGCATTGTGCCAAGATTGATGTGAATCATTCCGCTGCCCTTGCACATTGCCCCGATTCTGACTTTTTTGCCGCCAAGTTCAAATTCTACGGCACATTCCTTGTAGTGAGTGTCGGTTGTCATAATTGCTGTACGCGCTTCTTCGTGACCTTTTTTGCTTAATCCAGACGCAAGTTTTTGAACATTATTTTCAATCACTTCTACAGGAAGCTGCTGACCAATAACGCCAGTTGAGCACACAATTACGTCTTCTTTTTTAACATTTAATGCCTTTGAAACCGCTTCTGCCTCGCGAAGTGCATTTTTCATTCCCTGATCGCCGGTGCAGGCATTTGCATTTCCAGAATTTGCAATAACCGCCTGAGCCTTTCCGTCAGCAATATTTTTTTTAGTAAGTTTTACACATTCGGCCTTTACTCTGTTTTGTGTAAAAACGCCCGCAGCATTACAAAGTTTTTCACTGTAAATAAGCGCGGTATCGTTTTTGGTGCGACCGGCCTTAATTCCGCAAAGCATTCC
>CAZXCR010000382.1:0-2193 GCA_964639315.1 uncultured Treponema sp.
GCTTTAAAAATTCCTTACTCGTATAAAAATAGTAGCGGTCGCGATCCTCTTTTCTAACAAAATCAAAATAATTCTTTTTGTAAACGTCCCATTTGTACGGCAGCGCCCGCTCAGTAATGCCGTCATTTTCTACATAAATTTTATTCACTGACCAGTCTTTTAAATAAACTTTTACAAGTTCCGTAAATTTCTGGGAACTCGTCATCGAAAGCCAGTTTTTTAAAGAAATGCAGCCCTTGTCATCAAGTTTAGGCTCGTTGTGGAACTTAGAAACTTCGGCATTAATAAAAAGGACAATTTCTTCAGGTTCAAGTTCTACTTTTACGGCAATAGTGTGGTAAGTTTTTATAGAACCGTCGCCGCACGCCACGTCAATAAAGCCAAAATCAATAACCTCGTCTTTTTTAGCAGGCGGAATTTCCTTTTCAACCCTAGTAAGCACCTTGTTACGAATTTCAGGATTCATACGCAAAACGTTCTTGTCAAGGTACTCGTTAAATTCAAAAGGCTTGCCAAAAACAAGATTACCATTTTTGTCGTAAGTGATTTTTCGTCCCCTAACCGAAGTCAAACTAAATTCGTAAAAAAGAACGCTGTCGGTATTATAAATACGGTTGCAAAGATAACTAAAATATTTTTTGATTTTTGCCGCACCAAGCATAAAATTCCTCAAAAAAATATTTTATCACAGGAATTCTGATTTTTGGAGCAAATTTTTTTTACTTACGGCGCGCTTTTCGCCGTTTCATTCCTCCGCTTCGCTCCGGAACGCTACGCGCGGCTACAATCCCGGCTAGGTCTTTCTTTTTTAACTTTCAATTTTTTTACTTGCGGCTATAAATGCAAAAACTTTTGCGGTGAGTTACATAAGAACCGAATATGCTTCCGCAAAAAGTCGCAAGCGACAAACTCGCGGTCTATTACAGATGGTGGTTTCGACAGGCTCAACCACCGGGTCTTGAATTTTCCTCAACTACCGGGGCTAAGTCTTCTAAATTAAATTCTGGTACTTTTTTTCGATGTCTTTTATCAACTTGTACTCAAAAGAATCTACTAAGGCAAGCCAAGATGCTTCTACCACGTCGCAGCTTACACCCATTGTTGACCAGCTTTCAGTTCCGTCGCTAGATTCAATCAAAACACGTACTTTTGAAGCCGTAGCACTTTTTCCGTCAAGAACACGAACCTTATAGTCAGTAAGATGGATTTGTTCCACACTCGGATAGAATTTTTTAAGTGCCGAACGGAGCGCACAGTCAAGTGCATTTACAGGACCGTTTCCTTCGCCAGCGGCAATTTTTATGGTTCCGTCCACATCAATTTTAAGCTGAGCAAAAGAATAAAGTCCGTCTTCAATCAGCGGATTTTCGTCGCTTGTTTTGTAATAATGAAGCTTAAAGAACGGTCGGTATTTGCCAATCGCCTTGCGCACCAAAAGTTCAAAACTTCCGTCAGCACCTTCAAACTGATATCCCTGATGCTCAAGTTCCTTAACCTGCTTTATAATTTCTGTAACAACCGGAGATGATTTTGTAATTGTAGGATTAAATTTCTGGATTTTTTGTATAATCATACTTCTGCCGGCAACTTCGCTCATAAGAAGCTTGCGTTCATTTCCAACTTCTTCGGGCTTTATATGTTCATAGGCAAAAGGATTTTTTAAAACCGCATCAATGTGCATTCCAGCTTTGTGAGTAAACGCATTCTGCCCTACATAAGGCATTCCTACTTCAAGCGGAATATTTGTAATTTCAGCAACCCGATTACAGATTGGAGTAAGTTTTGCAAGATTTCCGTCTGGAAGGCACTTGCAGTCCATCTTAAGCTGAAGGTCAGCAATAATTGTGCTCAAGTTTGCATTTCCAGTCCGCTCACCAAAACCAAGAAGAACTCCCTGCACGTGAGTAGCGCCGGCTTCTACCGCAACAAGAGAATTTGCAACCGCAAGTCCAGAATCATTATGCGTATGAATTCCAACAGTAACCGCGCTGCCAAATTTTTCAACCACAGCTTTTACTGCATTGTAACATTCGCTAAGCATTGCGCCGCCCTTAGTTTCGCAAAGTGCAAGAGTTGTAGCACCGCCCGAAACTGCCGCTTCCAAAGCTTTAAATGCATAATCTTTATTTGCGCTAAATCCAGTAAAAAAATGTTCTGCATCAAAGATAACATTTCTTCCGCGAGACTTTAAAT
>CAZXCR010000383.1:0-2191 GCA_964639315.1 uncultured Treponema sp.
GAAAAATGCGGACGAGAAAAACTTCTTGAAGAACTTTCGCTTCTTGAAAAAAACAAAAATCTGGACGAAAAAAAATATGAAAATTTAATTCCGCATGTAAAAATTTCTGATGTGGACTTTACGCCTGAAAAACTGGAACTAAAAAAATCTTTTGTGCGCAACCTTCCGTTTTCTTTGTGCGAGCAAAATGCGAATGGAATTATTTATCTTACAATGGCTTTTCCTGTGGACATTTTGCCCCCTCAAGATTACGTGTATTTGAATTTGCTTTCTGCAATAATTGGCGATGTTGGCTGGGGAAATTTGGCGTGGAACGAGGCGCTACGGCTTTTGCAAACAAAGTGCGGCGGTTTTTCAAATTATGTGCGCTCGGCAAATCCGGCAGCTGATTTTGCAACTGAGGCGTTAGAAAAAAATCCGCTTACTAAGGGCAGAGATCTTCTTGTTTTTAATATGAAATGTCTTGCAGAAGATTTTGGAGATGCCGTTTCGTTACTTGCGGACTGCATTTTTAAAACTGATTTTTCTGACCTGGAGCGGCTTTCTTCGGTTGTAAAGTCCTATTACGCTTCAAGTGTTTCTTCTGTAAATTCTATGGCGCACACGCTTTCCTACTACAGGGCAAGTTCTAAACTGAACAGATTTTGCGCCCAAAGAGAAATTTTTGAAGGATTTTCTTCGCTTTGTTATTTAAAAGAGCAAAAAGAAATGGACATAAAACTTCTTTCAAAAAAATTGCTCTCTCTTTTAGAAAAAATTCGCAATGGCGGCTGTATGATTTATGCGGTTGGGGACGGCGCAAATTTAAAAAATTTAAAACCTCAACTCGAAAATATTGCTGACAAATACAAAATTAAAAAAATAGAGGCGAAACTTGATTCTTCCGACGAAGAATTTTTTAAACTGACTGATATCTGCGAAAAATATGCGGTAAATGCTGAACCAAAAAGTGCTGAATCAAAAAGTGCTGAAAATCAGCAAGCCAAAATCTCTGAAAACAAAATTTTACATAAGGCAGATGAAATTTTTATTATTCCCGGAACTGTTGGTTATGCGTGTAGCTTAGTTTCGTCACAAAAAAAATTTGGCAAGGAAAGTGTTGCTGACGAAGTTTTGGCGCATTGCCTTAGCACTTCAGATTTATGGAATAAAATTCGCGTTGAAGGCGGTGCTTACGGAGTTTTCTTTTCTCCAAGAAGACTGAATGGCGTTTCTTCGTTTATAACTTATCGCGATCCAAAGCCATTTGCTTCGCTTGAGGCTTTTAATGAACTTATAAAGTCGCTTGCAACCAAAAAATTTGATGAGGAAACAGTTGAAAAAGCCGTTTCAGGAATTTTTTCTGATGAAATTGAGCCTAAAGTTCCGTATCAAAAAGGTATGCTGGCAATTTCGTATGACTGGAACGGATACCCTGAAAATTTTGAAGAAAAATATTTGGAGTATTTAAAAGAAATTAGGGCAGAAGACATAAAATTAAGCGCAAAAAGATTTTCTCAATCTAGTGAACAGGGCAAAACTGTGATTTTATGTTCCAAATCGATTTTAAATACCAAAAATCTAAAAAAAGATGGAAAAATCATACAATTAGCATTATAATTCTTGTTGGGCGTTTTCCACTGATTTAGTTTTTTAGAAAAATCGTTGAAAACTGGTATGTTTTTTATATCTTAAGACTAATTTAAGATTTTAAGAGGACTTTCTTATGGAAAAAAAGAGAACCGCCGAACTTGTGGCACTTATGAGACAGCTTGTTTCTGATGTACAGGGAGCTCCTTATCCGGGAACTAATTTCGAATTTGAACTTTATCAGATTTGGTATGAGCATTTGCAAAAAAGCGCACAAAACTGCTTTGAGTTTCTAGATGAATATTTCCCAATGGATAAGAAGGAACTTGAAGAAACATTAAAGAAGCTTCTTAAATAAGTTTAAGTTTTTTTATTTTATTTTTCAAAAATTTACGAAAAGAGCAGCATATTTTAATCCGTTTAGCATTGGCATATAAAAATGCTTATTTTGTTTATGCGGATTAAGGTGTTGCTTTTTTTTATTTTAAACGATTTCTTAGCAAGATGAATTTATAGCAAGTTGCGGTTGCTAACGAAGGCTTTTTGTGAACCAAGAAAATTTCTTGCTAGGTCAAAATTCGAGTTTTTGAAATTATCATCTAAGCGCCGATTGAGAGAGTCG
>CAZXCR010000384.1:0-2186 GCA_964639315.1 uncultured Treponema sp.
ATTTCGACTCTCTCAATCGGCGCTTAAATGATTAATTGCAAAAAACTCGAAATTCAGCCTATTAGTTTTTGTAGTGTATAAACGTCTTACACTACAAATATTTTATTTTTAATATTTGTGTAGTGTAAGGTATGACTTGGTTTTTACTATAAATATTTATCCAGAATCGCCTGTTTTTTGAAAGTGTCTTCTTTGCTTTACATAAAAAAAACTCCGCCCGGGCACAACGCACAGACGGAGTCTTTTAACTTAAGAAAATTTTACATTTTCCAGGTATGTCTGATGGAAACTTCTCCAATAGGAGTCAGGGTATCTTTTCTGAGTAACTCAGCACTTTTTATGTTATAATACTGAATATATTTTGACTGATAGCTATTATCCCATTTATCGTAGCTTAATTCGCTAGATCTTGCGTTTCTATCTAACTGCATTATTGGTTGTACAGTGTAAACAATTAAACATGCAGGGGCTTCTTTAGAAAGTTCTTCTGCTTTATCTTCAGGAACTTTGAATGTAACCGCAGTACCAATTCCGGAATACCACATAATTTCATTTCTACTGTATGAGCCTAATCTTACTTCTAATGGACAATCATCACTAGAAAAAGTTGATTCTATGTCTTTTAAGAACAAATCTGTACTAATTTTGAATTCGCCTTTATCAAAATCATACTTACCAAGAGTTGCAGGCTGAACAATCTTAAAAGTTTCTTTTGTATCAACTGCCCAATATTTTTTTGAAAATTCTTCTTTTTTCTCTTTTAACAGCTTATTAAGTTCAAAATCATTATTTTTAGCAGCACTGTAATCTTCGCTGTAGAACGATGCAACATATTTTTTTACCATCTTGTCATCAATCTGATCGTTTATTCTCTGACGAAGCCACCAGCCTTTTTCATAAGTCAATGACGAATCAGAACTGCCAAGAACATTATTCAGAGTTGCACTTACAACATTTTCCAGAAATTCTGCTTTATCTGCAGTTGGTTCGTATCCTTCAACAGCGTATTTTCCAGTACTTTTATCAAAAGAATACGGAACTTTATTTCCACTTACAGTAGCTTCAGTTTCTGCAAACTCAATGCGTATCTTCGCTTTACTAAAGTCAGTTTTGCCTGCAAGAGTATTTGTAAAATAATCAGAAGCGCCAGACTGTTCAAAAAACATTTCTTTATCAAGAACATCAGACTGATTTCCATCTTCATCAAACTGATAGATATACAGCTTATCGCCCTTTGCTGTAAGACGGATTTCTCTGCCGTTGTAGTTAACAATAACATCTGAATTTTCAGTCCGATATGTTCCAACGTCAGTTATGTAGAAAACTTTGTCAGAATCAGCGGCAAATTCAATTGTCATAGGGTAATCTTCAATCAGATACTCGTACTTCTTTCCACTGACACTTGCCGCACCACATGAAGTAAGCAAGGCACTTGCCAGACACGCAAAAACAATGAATAATTTTTTCATTTGTAAACTCCTTTGATGTACTATACAAAAAAAAACTATACAAACAAGTACCGAAATTTTATGAGTATTTTTCTGTTAAGAACGGATTTTTGGAATGTTGGTAAATATTGCTAGATATTGCTCAACGCACAGACGGAGTCTTTTACGATTTCTAAAATCGCCTGTTTTTTTATCTTGAAACAAAAAAAGAAACTTTTACTAATTTATGGTACAATATCTTGATTTTCGGAGGTTATTTATGTCTGTTGCTATTAACAATATTTATAATCAATTGACTAAACAAGATCAGCTGAAAGTTTCAGATTTTATTATGAATCTTTTTTCAAAATACGAGAAAAAAACTGTTAATCCAGAGATAAAACAACTCTCAAAAGAAGATGAAGAAACCTTTAATTATTTTACAGGCAAACTTTCTAAAGTTGCCGAACCTAAAGAACTCATCGAAAAAAACAAACTTGAAAAATATGGAATTTAGAAAATGAGAGTTCTTGTTGATACAAATGTAATAATTGACTGGCTTTTGAATCGCGTAAAAAATGGCAAAGATGCTGAAAAAGCAATGCGATATATTATTGCTGGAAATGCCGAAGGATATGTAACATCACATTCTTTAACAGATTTGTATTTTTGTATTAGAAAAGACTTTTCAAAACAAGACAGACAAAACTTTTAAGATTTATTGTAAGCAAATTTCATATTATTTCAGAAGATGAAATA
>CAZXCR010000385.1:0-2185 GCA_964639315.1 uncultured Treponema sp.
GGGGCATTTCCTTTTTTTAATATACAACAGCTTATCCTTTTCGTCAAATTCATTAGCCCGCCTCTAGTGGTTGAACTCGCAAGATTTTTCTTTGCTAACAGAATAATCTCTGATGAACCCCGCGTTCTTGTAGTAAAGCCTAGCCCGGCGTGGAGCGGCGCGCGGTTAGCGCGTTCTGAAGCGTAAGCGGAAGAATGGAGGCGAATGCCGTAACCGCGGAAGGCCGGGAACTTGTACGAGATTTTGAGCGCGCGTGTTTACTAACAAAGCATTTTCTTTCGAGCTAAAATTTTCTTTGCTACGAAAATATTTTTGTACAAGAACCTGCGTGCGTGTACTTGCAGGAGATTTTTTTTATTAAGCAACAGATTTTTTTATTAACAGAAAATTCTATCAGTAACAGTCGTTTGATTTCGACAAGTTCAATCGGCGCGGTATTCTTTTTGTAAACAAAGAAATCTTTTTGTTAACAAAAAATCCACGACATAACGCGCGCGCTGGGTGGCAGAAGAATTTGCTCCAAAATAAAAATCACAAAAATTAAAATAACCTTAATACTGTTGATTGTTTTTTGTTTTTCCTGCATTATAATCTGTTAGTTGGGGACTGGAGTTTGGAGAGGTGATTTGACGGAATTTTTATGCGCTGCTCTTTTTTGATTTCAGTCATATTTCGAGATTAAAAAAAGAATAATGCTTAAAAAAAAGACGTCGGTTAAATCGCAGGTAAAATTTCCGCTGGGTGTAAAACTTGCCCTCATTATTGGAATAATTGTTTTAGTTTCGCTTGGCTCGGTTACATTTTTAAACAGCCATTTTATTGGGCAGGATGTTCAGATTACTGCCGAAGAAAATAATCTTACTATTAATTCGCGTTCTGCCGGTACTGTGGAAGATAAAATTTCTACAATTCGCTCTAATGTTTTTCAACTTTTGGATTTGCTGAATGTTGTTCAGGGCGGTAGAAAAGCTTCTCTTTCGAAGCAGGCGGAAACTTTCTTTTTTGAGAGAAATCCGGATATTGCGTCCATTAACATTATGGGCATAGAGCGCAATTCGGTAAAAACAAAATCTTCTATTATTAACAACAGATTTTTTATTTCTAATGAAACGGAACTTTCGGCTCTTGATGAATTTTTTTCGGCAAATGCTGAGGCAATTGAACGTTCCTGCTCTGGCGAAACTATTGCACTGAATGCTTCCCCTTACTTTAATATGGCGGCAATGTCGCTGCTTTTTCCGTGGAAAGAAAATGGTCTGGACGAAACTTGCGTAATCACTTTTTCTATAGAAAGTATTTCTGACATTTTAGGCACGTCTTCTGTAAATACAACTTTTATCATAAATGATTCTGATGAACTTTTGTGTCATCCTGATTCTTCAAAAATCCTCCATGGCGAAAGTTTTAAAAATAATCCGCTTGTTGTGGCGTTAAGGCAGGGCAACGAAAGTAACATTGAAAGTCGCCAAATTCCTTTTACTATGGAAGAAGACGGTAAGATTGTAAAATATTTTGGTGCGTTTCAAAAACTTTCTTATGGTGACATTGTGGTTTTAACTACGGTTCCTGTTAATAATGTTTTGGAAGGCGTTTATACAACATTAAAAAACAACATTTTCCTTACGGGAATTGTTTTCTTCCTTTCCATTGCGATTATTCTTGTTTTTACACGATTTGGAATTTCAAATCACCTAAGAAAACTTACTCAGGCTGCGGAAGATATTAAAGACGGCAATTTTGAAACTAGTGTTATAAGCGAATTAAAAACTAAGCGCCGTGATGAAATCGGTGTTTTAAATCAGAGTACAAAAGATGAACGCGAATTTTTGAACACTTTTGCAAAATTTACGAACAAGGGCGTTGCAAAGGCGATTGCCCGTAAAGAACTTGATTTTGACCCTCACTTAAAAGACATTACAATTTTCTTTAGCGACATCCGCGGGTTTACTGCAATCAGTGACGGTTTTAAAAATCGATTCGACAACGATTCTCCGCGCGAAATCATCGGCTTCTTAAATGACTATATGAGTCGTATGGTAAACTGCATCACTTTAAGCGGCGGTAACGTAGACAAATTTGAAGGCGACGCAATCATGGCGGTGTGGGGAATTTTGCGCGAAGACAGCCTTGACTTTGAAAAGCTGAGCGACAGCGACCCTTCAAAACAGGAACTTGCCGCAAAACA
>CAZXCR010000386.1:0-2157 GCA_964639315.1 uncultured Treponema sp.
CTCTTCAAACAAAACACTTTGCAACTGCTTTGTGCTTGCTATGTTAAAAGAATGCCCCGCTTGTGAAAAAATTTCTTTTTCTTTTACACTGATTTTTTCTGCAAGTTCCGCTGCGTAAGTTTTTAGTGCGCCTTTATCAAGATGAATGCCAGTTTGTTCCATACTTGCAAGAATTGGAAGAATTTTCATTTCAGTTTCATAAAAAAGTTTTTCAAGTCCCGCAAGTTTAATTTTATCTTTTAGAATTTCATAAATCTGGAAAGTAAAGTCAGCGTCTTCTGCACCGTAAGGAAATGCCTTTTCAAGTTCCAGGTCAGCAAAAGTTTTTCCTTTTGGAACAATTTCGCTAAATTCAATTCCCTTTAATCCCAGCAGTTTTTCTCCCAAATTTTCGAGCGAAAAAACACCCTTTCCTTCTTGAGCCGGATTTAGAATCCACGCGGCAATCATTGTGTCAAAAATTTTGCATTCAGGCGAAATAATTGTACTTTTCTGATTTTCAGTGCAATTTTTATCAAGGCACATTCCGTTGTTTGCAAGAACTTCAAGGTCAAATTTGCCATTGTGCATAATCATAGTAAGTTCTTTGCAGTCAAACAGCCGCTTCAGTTGCAAAAGCGAATCTTCTTTACTGATTATTTCCTTGCAAAACATTCCGTCTGGCAGAATTACCGGAACGTAAACCGCAGTTCCTTTTTCTGCACACAAACTAAAGCCCACGAGATTTGCTTCCTGTGTGTTCAAACCGTCAGTTTCTGTGTCAAAAGCAAGAAAATTTTCGTTTTTTAAGAGAATTTTGTCTATAAAAGATTTTAGTTCACTGAGTTTTGTAATTGCGCTGTAATTTCCAGAGTTCTTTTTAAGTTCAGCGCCGCCGTTGTTACCATCGCCACTGCCGCTACCGTTACTGCCACTTCCGCCAAGAAAGATAAGCGGTTTTTCAGTTTTAGAATTATTTTCACTGCCGTTACCGCCGCTGCCGTTACCACCGCCATTTGCGTTAGCATTTCCGCCATCAAAATCAAATTCTGCATTTTTTGACGAAGACTCCTGACTAAAATTTTTTTCAGAATCAGATTTATCCAGGCTGTTCAAAGAAATTCCGGCACTCTCTGCATAAGATTTTGCAACCGAATTTGCCCCACGCTTTTTTAAGAGTTTTGCAGCTTCTTCAAAGTTTAAATTGTCAGTTTTAAAAGAATCAAAATCAATTTCAATAGGAACATTTTCGTCGAGCGTAATAAGTTTTTTAGAAAAATAAGCATTTTCCTTGTCGCTTCGAATTTTTTCACCCAAAGCACCTTTAATTTCATCTGCGCGACTGTAAATTCCGTCCAAAGTTCCGTATTCATTCAAAAGTTTTAAAGCAGTTTTGTCACCAACGCCCCTAACTCCGGGAACATTGTCTGCCGCATCGCCCACCAGCGAAAGATAATCAAGAATTTTTTCAGGATAAATTCCCCACTTTTCAAAAACTTTGTCTCGTCCGTTAGTTTCCCAACCGCCATTCACCTTGTCTGGAACCATTTCAAGACAATTTTCGTCCACCAGCTGAAGCAAATCCTTGTCGCCCGAAAGAATTCTGCATCCTCTGTTTTGCTCGCGGCATTTTTTAGCAACCGTTGCAATAATGTCGTCGGCTTCAAAACCGTCAGCCCTCAAAACACAAATTCCCAGTGCCGTTAAAATTTCTTCAATCCACGGAACCTGAGCGTGCAGGTCGTCTGGCGTTTTAGACCGATTCGCCTTGTAATCCGCGTACATTTTGTGTCTAAAAGTTGGCGTTCGGCTGTCAAAAGCTGCCACAAGAAATTCCGGCTTATATTTTGTTAAAAGCGACTTAAGATTCCTAAAAAAAATATTTACCGCGCTTATGTTTTCCCCGTTAAAGTTCGTAAGCGGATGATTAAGTAGCGCAAAATATGCTCTGTAAATAAGTCCGTAAGAATCAAGAATATAAACCGAATTATCAGACATTTTTTTCCTCATCAAGGCGATTTTTTTTTATTTATTTGGAGCGAATTTTCCGCAACCTTACGGTTACGTATGCCCACATTCGTGGGCAACACGACTTTCGGCAAGCGAAACTCGTAGTATTACTTTGTTAAGAAATTGATTTTTTCTTAACAAAAAGACCGCGAGTTTGTCGCTTGCGAC
>CAZXCR010000387.1:0-2155 GCA_964639315.1 uncultured Treponema sp.
TAAAAGCCCTCGTAGAGTTCATGAAAAAATTCGCCGAGGAAAATAAATAAAATTTAAATCTGCGATGATTGAGTTTCTACTTCAATTAGTGCCGATTGAACTTTAATTTGCGCTAATTGAAATGCAGCTTGCGCCGATTGAGCCTGTCGAAATCAAGCAATTTATACTACTTGATGGTGGTTTCGACAAGCTCAACCACCGAGAGCAGAAAGGAGAGTTTTATTGAAAGCGTATATGTATATTCTAAAATGCAGTGACAATACTTACTACATTGGAAGCACAACAAATCTTGAATTACGTATTGCAGAACATAATCAGGGTGAAGGTGCAGAATATACAAAGCGCAGGCTTCCGGTTCAACTTGTTTATTTTGAAGAATGTTTAAGCATAAAAGACGCATTTCTTAGAGAAAAACAGGTTCAGGGCTGGAGCAGAAAAAAGAGAGAGGCATTGATTAACAACCAGCACGAAAAATTGCCGGAGCTGTCAATGTCTAAACAAAAAGCTCAGCGTTGATAAAGCCTGTCTACCTTTGGTACAAATCAAGCAACCTTTGCTAGCTGCTGGTGGTTTCGACAGGTTCAACCACCGTATTGCTAAAAAAATCACAGGAGAAAAAAATGTATAAAATTCAAACATTAGACAGAATCAGTGCAGTAGGTTTAGATAACTTTCCGCGCGATGATTATGAAATTGCGAGCGAAATTGTAAATCCAGATGCAATTTTGGTACGCTCACACGATATGCTTTCTATGGAACTTCCAGAAAATGTAAAAGCTGTAGCACGTGCAGGAGCAGGAGTAAACAATATTCCTGTAAAAGAACTTGCAGCAAAAGGTATAGTAGTTTTTAACACTCCGGGAGCTAATGCAAATGCAGTAAAGGAACTTGTAATCCTTTCACTTCTTCTTGCAAGTCGCCCTGTAATCGCTGCAAACAAATGGGTAAACACACTTGCCGGTAAAGGTGCAGAAATTGCAGGTCTTGCAGAAAAAGGAAAAAAGAATTTCATCGGTCAGGAATTAAAAGGAAAAACTTTAGGCGTAATCGGATTAGGTGCAATCGGAGCAATGGTTGCAAACACCGCCATTGAACTTGGAATGAACGTAATTGGCTACGACCCATTTCTTTCTGTAGATGCAGCATGGAGTTTAAAATCTCAGGTAAAACACGCAGAAACTTTGGATACACTTTTTGCAAAAGCTGACTACCTTACAGTTCACGTGCCAGAAACTCCAGATACAAAAGGACTCATCAACGCATCAACAATCAAAAATATGAAAGACGGTGTGCGCATCATAAACATTGCCCGCGGCGGACTTGTAAACAATGAAGACGTTCTTGCAGCAATCAAAAGCGGCAAAGTTTCTTGTATGATTACAGATTTCGCAGCAGAAGAACTTCTGAATAATGAAAAAGTAGTCTGCTTGCCACATTTAGGCGCATCAACTCCAGAAGCCGAAGACAACTGTGCAGTAATGGCAGTAAAAGAACTCCGCGACTTTTTGGAAACCGGCGCAATCAAAAACAGCGTAAACTATCCTAAATGCAAAATGGATTCTGAAATTCCTTCTGGCGGAACAAGACTTTGCATAGCACATAAAAATGTACCAAATATGATTGCACAGTTTACAAGCGCATTAGGTGAAGCAAAATTCAACATTAGTGGAATGGTTGACCAGAACCGCAACGACATTGCTTACTGTATGATTGATGTAGACGGAAAAGTTGACGACGAAACAATCGAAACTCTTTCAAAGGCAGAAGGCGTAATCAGCGTAAGACCAATTTATGCATAAACCTTTCTAGCTTTTAGAAATGACCTTAACAAAAAAAACACTGCTGACGTAAAATTTTTTATTATCAGCAGTGCTTTTTTTTTGTAAAATGGCGAATTTTGAGTTTTAATCAGAAACTTACAAAAATATAGCTAGAAAAACCTAGCCCCGATAGTTGAGTAAAATGCTAAAGCATTTTACTCGTCAAGTTTTCTTCGAAAACTTGCAGGTCTTCTTTGCAAACATTTATTTTCTTAACGCCTAAAATGGAACTTAGAAAACACAATAAGCGTTCAAAACCGCAGGTTTTGAATGAAACCGCGAAACAGTCGCAAGCTTACGCTTGCTAACGAGTTTGTCGCAAGCGACAAACTCGC
>CAZXCR010000388.1:0-2155 GCA_964639315.1 uncultured Treponema sp.
CTGGCAGGTACAAAGTCTGTTTTGAACTAATAAGTTCAAATAATGAATCAATTTTATCTGCGGAAATAGAAAGCATTATTCTACACCTCCGTCTTTAGATCTGTCGTAAACAATGGTTGTTTCCGGATCATTTTCCTGGAATCTGAGCATTGCAGGTTTTGTTTCCATATCTGAACCAGCCTGATATTCACCGTAAATTTCATTGATATCTTTGATGAATTTGCGGTTCAAAAGATACAGCGGAATATTCTGAGGACAAACTCTTGAACATTCACCGCAGTCAGTACAGCGTCCGGCAACGTGCCATGCACGAATAATGTGGAAAAGATTTTCTTCAAAATTTGTCTGTGCAACTTTCTGTGAAGTGTAAAGATTGTTGTTGTCAAATACACATTTTTCACAAGTACAAGCAGGACAAATGTTGCGGCATGCGTTACATCTGATGCAGCGGGAAAATTCTGATTTCCAGAATTCATAGCGTTCACTTGCTGACATTGCTTCAAGTTTTGCAACTTCAGCCATGCGTTCTGTATTTGGAGTTAAATTTGCTTCAGCAGCTTCATCTACACCAAGCAGTTCATCACAAGAAACGTGCTTTTTGCCCTTGCAGTTGTCGCAAACGTCACCACCATCAATAGAATCCTGACACGGAACGCCGATAGCATAAACATCTTCGCGCTTAATTCTGTTTTCTTTTAAAAGCTGAGTGAAAGAATATGTGTCATTCGGCTTTAAAAATACAAGCACAACTTCCTGCGGAATCGGTTTGTCTTCTGCATTAGGATCGCGCTGTTTTGCCATAGCATTATTTACACGTGTAGTGCTTTTTCTAACTTCAATTTCTCTTGTAATTTTTACAAGATATTTTGAAAGATTTGCCTTGCAGTTTTTGTTGAATACAAAGTCTTTATCAAGTTCTTCGGCAGAGCAGAATACAGCCGGTTCAACATCATCTTCGAAAAGACCTTTTTTCCAGCCTATAACTTTCTGAACTTTGCCTGCTGCAAGCAATTCTTTTGCACGAGCGATTAATTTGTCTTGCATCTTACATCCTCCAGACGTTTGCACTCACCCAAATTTGTAATCTGACTTACAAAATCATTCATAATGCCTGCAAAACGTACACCTTCTGCAGCTGAACACCATTCAACTCTAGTTCTGCCTTTTTCAATGCCCAAAAAGTCAAGCATACTAAAAAGAAGAGTCATGCGGCGGCGTGCAAAATAGTTTCCTGTAGAATAGTGACAGTCTCCAGGGTGACATCCGCAAAGAATAACACCGTCCGCGCCACGCTGAAATGCTCTTAAAATAAAAAGCGGATTTAAGCGGCATGAACACGGAATACGGATGATTTTTACATTTGCAGGGTATTCAAGACGGTTGTTACCGGCTAAATCGGCTCCTGCGTAAGAACACCAGTTGCAGCAGAATGCTACGATTTTTGGTGTCCAGTTTGCTGATACTTTATCGCTCATAATACTGAATCAACCTCCGCCAGAATTTGTTTGTTGCTGAATCCATAAAGATCCATAGCACCAGATGTACAGGCAACTGTACAAGCACCACAACCATGGCACATTGCCGTATTTACCTGAGAAACGTGACGTGTAACTGTTGTTCTGTTTGGTCCGCGGAAGTCTTTGTCAACATAAGAAATTGCACCGTAAGGACAAACGTTAGCACACTGACCGCAGCCATTACACATATTTTCATCAGGATGAGCAGTACAAGGATTTGTCTTTAACTTGTCTTTTACAAGCAAGCAGATTGCCTTTGCAGCAGCACCAGATGACTGAGCAACAGTTTCCGGAATATCTTTAGGTCCCTGACAGCATCCTGCAAGGAAAATTCCCGCAGTAGGTGATTCAACAGGGCGAAGTTTTGCATGAGCTTCAAGGAAGAAGTCATTGTTGTCCATAGAAGTTGTAAGCATTGTTGCCAGTGGGCGAGCTGATTTATCAGCTTCAATTGAGGCTGCAAGTACAACCATATCAGCTTTAATGTGAACCTGACGGTTTAAAATCAAATCTGAACCCTGAACATCAAGTTTTCCGTCAGACTGAGGAGTAACTTTTCCAACCATTCCCTTAATGTAGTGAACTCCATACTGTTCAACTGCACGGCGGTAGAATTCATCAAAGTTTTTACCAGGAGT
>CAZXCR010000389.1:0-2112 GCA_964639315.1 uncultured Treponema sp.
TTTTGCTGTGGAAACGTGAAAAACTGCCTCTGGTGTGCTTACAATTCCTTTTGCAAAATTATCTTTCATTTCTTTTGGGTCAGCATTTGCTATTTTTTCAACATAAACGTCAGGTATAATGTAGCGCGGGCTTGTGGCGGAAAAATTTCTTGCAGGATGCGGTTCAAGCGTTTTTATAAAATTGACTGCTTTTTCAACTTCAGTTTCGGTGAGGATTAAATCTGGATATTTTTGGGTAAATTCTGTGTCGCCAAAAAGACTTTCTTTTTCTTTTTTATAAGCAAGAATTTTTTTTAGAATTTTTTCACTTTTTGCTGAATCTAAAAAATCTTTGTAATGTCCGTCTAAAATAAAAAGTGCAAGACGCGGGCAGTTTTTTTTCTGTTTTGCCTGAATGTAAAGACTTTCAAAAAGATTTGTACAGCAACAGCCAACTGGTTCTAGCTTTTGAATTATTTCAATCACTTTTTTAAGCATTTCTTCGTTTTGAAGAGGATCGTTTTTGTCTAAAAGCGAATATGGCGAAACGGTATGAAACCCTTCTGAATCAAGATTGTAAATAAGATTTTGACCAAGTTTTTTTTCACTTTGATTCAGCGGAAGTACGTTAAACTGCGCAAGAAGATGGTCAGCTAAGGATTCTCTTTGATCTGGGGCGGCTTCAAGTGCTGCCATAAAATTTGAACTGGCAGTTTCTCCACCTGCTGAAATTTTGTTTGTGGTTTTTGGATTTCCTATAAAATTATCTTTTGTTACTACGAGTGCTGGATTTTCTTCAACTTCTTTGTAAATTTCTTCGCTCAGCGCTTCTGCGTTACAAGAAAGCAAATGGAGAGTGCGAATTTGCTGTGCCGTAAGATTTTGCTGCTGTGATATACCTTGTCTTTGTCGAAAAGAAAAATCAGCCATATTTTCAACTATAGCACATTTTGATTTTTTTAAATATACTTTTTCGCATATGAAAAATTTTGAACAGTTCGGAATGGAAATTCCTGAAATTCTTTTGCCAAAAAATAAAAATCTGATGAAATGGAGCGTGGTTGCCTGCGATCAGTACACGCAGGATGAAGAATATTGGAAAAAAGCTAGTGAAATTGCCGGCTCTTCTCCTTCAACCCTGAATTTAATTCTGCCAGAAGTTTATCTTGGACGTGATGACACTGAGGATAGAATCAAAAAAATTCAAAAAACAATGAAATCTTATCTTGAAGAAGGAATTTTTGATTCTCCACAAAAAGAATTTATTTATCTTGAAAGAAAAACTGCGTACGGTCGCACAAGAAAAGGTCTTATTGCCGCAATAGATTTGGATTCTTACGAGTGGAAACCTTTTTCTAAGGCAAAAATTCGTGCAACTGAGGCAACGATTGTAGCTAGAATTCCGCCGCGTAAGGCAATCAGAAAAAATGCACCGCTGGAGCTGCCGCACATTATGTTGCTCGTGAATGACCCTGAAAAAAAACTTGTGGAAGGAACTGGGGCGCTTGTAAAAAATCAGAAGCCTTTGTATGACGGTGATCTTATGGAAAATTCCGGTCACATAAGCGGCTGGGCTGTAAAAGATGATGAGGCGCTGAATCAGGTTTATGAATCACTTTTGAAAATTAAGGAAAAAAATACTGATTCTGAAGGCAATGCTTTTATGTTTGCGGTGGGAGACGGAAATCATTCTTTGGCAACTGCAAAGGCGGTTTGGGAAGAGTACCGCGAGGAACAGAAAAAGGCGGGCGTTCCGGAAGAAAAAATTGCACTTTCTGCGGTGCGCTATGCTCTTGTTGAAATTGTAAATATTTATGATTCGGGGCTTACTTTTGAACCGATTCACAGGGTGATTTTTGGTGCTGACAGTGAAAAACTGATTTGCGCTATGGCAGAAAAACTTTGCGGTAAAATTGTTGATTTTACTAGCGAAGAAGAACTTGAAAACGAAGTAAAAAATTCAAAGTCTGACTTTGGATTTGTTTACACGAAGGGCGGCAAAACTATTTTTAAGGGAATTAAAACTGAGATTCAGGAACTTGCGGTTTCGCGATTGCAGCCTGAACTTGATTCTTTTATTGCTGATGAAAATAAAAACGGCGCAAAAATAGAAATTGATTATATTCACGGAAG
>CAZXCR010000390.1:0-2110 GCA_964639315.1 uncultured Treponema sp.
GAATTTTCTGCAAGTGCCGCGCGCGCTGGTTACTAATAGATTTCTGCTTGAAAAAAGAAAATTTGTCTTAACAAAAAAATTTTACTGGTAACCCGCGCAGCGTGTAATGTCGAAAACATTTTATGAACAAAAAAATTTTCTTGTAGTAGAACACTTACCCAACCTAGCCGCAACCGCGGAAAGTCGCAAGCTTACGCTTGCTAACGAGTTTGTCGCGTGCGACAAACTCGCAGTCTTTTTGATAAGAATTCATTTTCTTAACATACAAGCAAAACCTAGCCCGGATTGTAAAGCCGCGAAGCGTTCTGGAGCAGTTTACTGCGGAAGAATGGAGGCGAATGCCGGAAGCTTGGAAAGCCGGTTTTGTAATAAAATTTTCTGTAGAGCGCGATTTGCGCGATTAGGGAATTTTCAGTTGAGAGAAAGAAATTCGCTCCAAAAAAAACAAAAAATTATGGATTTAATTCCCATTCGCCGTATTCGTCTACGATTTCGGTTTTTATGCTTGACATTGGGCGCCAGGTTACTGAAACGGAAAAATATGGGTGGTAATCGTAAACTTTTTTGCCTTCGTCGTTGGTTGTTGAACGCGGTTTGAAGGTGAGGGTTGAAGAAAGATCCCAGTCGCACAAATTATGTGTTAGCGAGACGCTTAAATTTTTTAATTTGTAGCCGGACGCTTTTCGTTTTGTTTGGTTCGGGTCCCAGAAACTTGTGTCGCTCCAGAATACGAAAGAATTCCAAAGGTCTACAAGTGGATTTGTTTCTCCGTTGATTAAGCCTTCGTTTCCTGTGTACTTTTGAATGTAACGGTAAATAACGCTGTTTCTTGATTCTGAACTAAAGCTGAGGTCAAAAAAATCATTTATTTTAAATGTGATTGACGGCACGAATCGGAAGTAACTGTTTGTGGGTCTTAAAAAATCGTAGACTACGCTTGTGCTTAGAGACGGTGCAAAGGAAATTCGGTTAAACCAGTATTTGAAGGTTTTGCTTTTTGTGGTGTAAGCAAGACTTGCTGAATACGGAAGAAATTCTTTTACGCTGCGACTTACCCATCCGTCAGTTTCGTCAAAATCGTAGCCTTTTGTGTAAGACATTGTGTAGGCAAGCTGAAGGTTTTTGTAGCTGAGCGAAAGTTTAAATGAATCAGCGTGAGATTTTCTGGATTCGTCATTTTCGTCGGAATCTTCGAGTTCATAGTTAAAAGATTCTGTGAGCGACAAATCTGAATTAAAGAGTTTTAAAGATGCTGACTGCTGAAACGGTTCTAGCTGGAAACTTGTGTCTTCTTCACTCACCTGCTCTATTCCAAATCCAAAGTTAAGGTTTACGTACGGGAAAGTGAGTTTTAAAGTCGCGTTGTATTCATCTACTTGCGGCGGAAGTTTTGTTGAAAGCGTAAGTACCTGCGAAAAATTATCTTCTACGGCAGAAAAAGTTGCACTTAGGGAGTGAGTTGTAACTGTGTCAGTGTTGTCCCATTCTTCGAGCGACATTGGCACAATATAATCCCATTCGGGATTATCTACGTCACCAATAAATTCTGTGCGCAAAAGTTTTATGCTGGTTTTCCAGTCAAGACTTGTGTTTTTAAAAATTCCTGAGTAAATAAACGGCTTTAGTGAAATTGAATTTGTATTTGTAACGTCGAGTTTTTTTGCGTTGTAGTCAGTTTTTTTTACGGAAGCGGCACTTGTTTCTGTGTAACCGTCAAGATTTGGATGTGCTTGAAAAACCGGATTAAAGCTAATTACATTCGACATTGAAGCAAAACTGTCGCGGTAAGAAAGGCTGCTTGTAAGGGTTGAAGGCGACTTTATTTGATAATAAGTTGAATACACATTGTTCCAGTCAAAATTCGATGGGCTGGTCAATTCACTCGCGTTGTAAGAAATTTCTGAAGTGTACGACGGCGTTATTGAATAAGACAAATTGTAAGAAAGTCCGCTCATTGCAGTTACTGAACTCGAAACGCTTGAGGTTAAGAGCGGAAGATCGCTTTCCTGCAAAACTGTTTTTTCTGCTTCGGCTTCAGTTTCTGCTTTGGCTTCTTGATTTTCTGATTTTTTTTCAGTGGGATTTTCAGGATTTTCGGAATTTTCCGCAG
>CAZXCR010000391.1:0-2089 GCA_964639315.1 uncultured Treponema sp.
TTCTACACGAAGGCTGTTTATGGAAGCAGAGAAAACTGAAGTGCCTGTAAAAAGCGCGGATCGGCTTGCGGCGTTAAAGCGTATTGAAGAATACGAAAAAAATGGCTGGGGGACTAAAGATATTGAAGAGGATCCGCCTACTAGACCTCTAAAAGAAGGCGAGTGCGATTATTTACGAAAAAAATTCATTAATAAAATTAAGACTCGCATTACTTTTAGAAAGGTTCTGAAGCTTTGTAAAAAACTTTCTAAGGAACATCTTTTTATTTTAAAAGGTGCAACTGGCTGCGAAAAACTTGAGTCACTTAAAAAACGCGGGGCAATAGTTACCTGCAATCATTTTAATGCTTTTGATTCTTTTGCTTTGGATTTGGTTTTTGACAAGTACCTGGGAAAATATTTTGGTCTTTCACTTGGGCGCCAGTATTTGTGGAGAGTGATTCGTGAAGGAAATTTTACTTCTAATCCTGGCGTGTTCGAGCCTCTGTTTAAAAACTGCAACACACTGCCTTTAGCCTCGTCTTTTGGTGTGATGAAAGAATTTATGGCGGCTGTAAAAACTTTGCTTAAAAAAGGAAAAAAAATCATTGTTTATGCAGAGCAGGGAATGTGGTGGAATTACAGAAAGCCACGTCCGCTAACTCCAGGCGCTTTTCGTTTTGCGGTGGAAAATGACGTTCCGGTAATTCCAGTTTTTATTACGATGAAGGATTCTGCTTATTTTGACGGAGACGGATTCCCGGTTCAAGAGTACACGGTGCACGTTCTTGAGCCAATCGAAGCGGACAAAAATAAGTCTCTAAAAGAAAATGTGGAAGAAATGAAGGAAAATAATTATTTGCAGTGGAAAAAGTGCTACGAAGAAACTTACGGAATTCCACTTGAGTATTTGAAGGGGTGAGTTTACTGATAAATTTTTTTGTTAAGAAATTGATTTTTTTTACTGAAAATTTTGTTGGTAACACGCGGGCGCGGTTACTGATAAAATTCTTTGTTAAACAGGAAATTTCATTGGTAGCCAGCGCAGTGAGCGCTTAGATGATTAATTGCAAAACTTGAATTTGTATTTAAAAAATAATTTAGTGGCAGAAAATTTCTGCTAAGGAAAAATATGGCTTTTTATATTATTTCGATTCTTGGATCTGATTTTGTGATTTGTCTTGTAAATCTTTTAGTAAACAAGCATTTTTTTAATCTTTCAGTTTTATACATTGTGCTTGCTTCTGTGCTGGGTGCTGTTGGCGTAATTGCTATTGACGGAGTGATTGCCTTTTTTATACGACACGCTCTGCCAGAAAAAAGATTTGATTATCACAATAAAAAATTTGCTGCTTCAAAAAAAGAATGTGCTTTTTATGATTTTTTGAGGATAAAAGATTGGAAAGACCGCATTCTGGAACTGGGAGTTTTTACTGGTTTTAGCAAAAAAAATATTTCTGCTCCACAAGACAGGGCTTATGTAGAAAGATTTATTCTTGAATGTAATTACGGTTCCTGCATTCACTTGTGGAATGCGATTGGCGGTTTTTTTCTGATTTTTGCTTATCCACTTAAGTATGTGCTTTGTTTTGGACTGCCAATCGCATTGGTAAACGCTTTTTTGAGTATGCTGCCATTTATGGTTTTGCGCTACAATGCAAATCGTTTGTATCGCCTGCGAGACATTCTGGAAAAAAAGGAAAGCAAGGGTAACTGAAAATTCTGGCAGTAACTTGCGGAATTTTTGCTAAGAAAACATAGCCCGCTATGGAGGCCCGAAGTTGTGTAACCGTAAGGTTGCACAATGAGCGAAAAGCGAAGGCCGGAACAGCGGCTTCCTAAAAAAATTTTCTGCCGGAACGTAAAAAAAATTTGTGGCAGGAAAAAAAATTTGCTCCAAAAAAAAAATCTGTTTTTTTTTCGATATTGATTTTTTGCGGGGTAAAATAGTATATTTTTGGCATATAAATGTAATTAAATTCCACGGAGGAATATTATGATTAAAACTGTTAAAGATGTTGATCTTAAAGGAAAACGCATTATTATGCGCGTTGATTTTAACGTTCCTATGAAGGACGGAGTTGTTCAGGACGATACACGCATTATGGCT
>CAZXCR010000392.1:0-2087 GCA_964639315.1 uncultured Treponema sp.
AGAAATTTTTCTGGTAACCACGCGCCCGCGTGTAATGTAGAGAATTTCCTGTAAAGCAAGAAATTTTTTGTTAAGAAGAAAATTTTTTCTTAACGCCCAAGCCAAGCCTAGCCCGGACATTAGCGGCGCGCGAAGCGCGTTCTGGAGCGTAAGCGGAAGAATGGAGATAGCACGAAGTGCGTACGGAACCGCGGTTGGCCGGTTTTGTAGTAAAATTTACTGCCGAACGCACTGTGTGCGCGAGAAAAAGCCGCAAGCTTCGCTTGCTCTGCGAGTTTGTCGCAAGTGAAACTTGTTGGATTGTTTTGTTAAGAAATTGATTTTTAATAAAGCGAAAATTTTGTCAGTAACAGCCACAAACTCGCATGTCCCGATGGTTAAGCCACGTTGCCTGAAAATATAAACGAAGGCTGTGATGCGCAGTTGAGAAAAAGAATTCGCTCCAAATAAATAAAAATCTCGAAATTTGACCTAATGGACATAAGTTTTTTTTTGTTACAAAATGCCACTATGCAAATCACTCTTAAAAACTTAAATAAAACTTACGATTCTCAGGGTACAAAAATTAAGGCGGTTGACAATATTAGCCTTGAAATTCCCGAAAATAAAATTTTTGGCATTATTGGTAAAAGCGGTGCGGGAAAGTCTTCTCTTGTGCGGCTTATGAGTTTGCTTGAAGCTCCTGATTCTGGGGAAATTTTTTACGATGAAAAGCGCGTGGACAATCTTTCGAAAAAAGAATTGATTGAGCAGCGAAGAAGCATCGGTATGATTTTCCAGAATTTCAATTTGCTTAGTTCACGGAATGCTGAAAAAAATATTGCTTATCCGCTTGAAATTTGTGGCTTGCCTAAAGACAAGATTAAAGCGCGGGTTCAGGAAATGCTGAAGTTAGTTGGGCTTGAAGGGCGCGGCAAGGCTGCAATTAGTACGCTTTCTGGCGGTCAAAAACAGCGCGTTGCAATTGCGAGGGCTCTTTCTACTAATCCGACTATTCTGTTTTGCGACGAGGCTACAAGTGCTCTTGATCCGCAGACGACTCATTCGATTTTAAATCTTATCCGCGAAATACAAAAAAAGATGAATCTTACGGTTGTGATGATTACTCATCAAATGGAAGTTGTGCGCGATGCCTGCGAAATGGTGGCGGTGGTTGATTCTGGAAAAATTGTGGAGCAGGGCACTGTTGAGCAGCTTTTTTCAAATCCTAAATCTGAGGTTACAAAGGAATTTCTTTCGCACATAAGCGACAGTGGAAAAAATCTTGAGCAGAACGAAAATATGATTTTGTGGTCTGGTAAGAGCGGAAAGTACATTCTTCATTTTACAGGCGAAAGTTCTGGAAAGCCGGTTTTAAGTTCTATGATAAAAAAATTTGATGTTGAAATAAATTTGCTTGGCGGCGGAATACAGCATCTTCCAAATCAGAATGTTGGCGAAATGACTGTGGATTTTTCTGGAAGTGATGCTGAAATAGAAAAGTCGCTTGCGTTCCTGAAAGAAAATGGCGTGAACGTGGAAAAAGTTTTTTAAGCTTGACTTTCGCGTAACTTGAGAATGGCTTGCGCTTAACTTGCACTTTACTTGCGCGTAATTTTAAAGACTGACGGATTTTTTTTTACGGATTTTTTTTACGGAGAAATTTTATGGGTAAAATATTGAGTTTAATTGCATCGTCTACTTTGCAAACTTTGGTAATGGTTTTCTTTTCTACAGTTTTTGCAGTAATTATTGGCTTTCCGCTGGGAGTTCTTTTGAGCATTACAAATCCAGGCGGAATTATGCCTAAGAAGATTTTTAATCAGATTCTTGGAAGAATTATAGATGTTTTTCGTTCGTTTCCATTTGTCATTTTGATGATTGTTCTTCTTCCTTTTACAAGATTCATTCTGGGAACTGCAATTGGAACTGCGGCTACAATTATTCCGTTGAGTATTGCGGCGGCTCCGTTTGTGGCGCGGGTTACAGAAAGTTCGATTAACGAAGTTGATTCTGGCGTTATTCAGGCAGCGCGGGCAATGGGTTCTACCAACTGGCAGATTGTGTACAAGGTTTTAATTCCGGAAAGTTTGCCTTCTTTGGTTTCG
>CAZXCR010000393.1:0-2083 GCA_964639315.1 uncultured Treponema sp.
GGCGATTCATCAGAAACCGGCGGTTCTTCTAGCGAAACCGGCGATTCTGGCACTTCGGGTGGCAGTTCAGGTTCATCAGAAAGCGGCAGTTCGGGCAGCGACACTTCATCACCAAGCACAGACACTTCTGGCGCTTCAATTCCTTTAAGCGGTTATTCCCTTGTTTGGAGCGACGAATTTACTTCCTGCGATGAAGACAAAACTCCGTTAAGCACAAACTGGGGCTACGACGTAGGAGCTGGTTGCTCAGAAAATTCTGACGGCACAAATCCAAATAACTGGTCTTGGGGAAACAACGAACTTCAGTGGTATTCAAATAACGACGCAGACAACACTTACGTAAGCGACGGAACTTTAAAAATCGTTGCAAAAAAAGAATCTTCCAACAATATGTCTTACACAAGCGGACGAATTGTAACTCGCGGATTACAAACATTTAAATACGGCTACATCGAAATGAGCGCAAAAATTCCAAATGATGAAGGCGTATGGCCGGCATTCTGGATGCTTGATAACGACATTTACAATGCTGAAAATCCTGAAACTTGGCCAGGAAGCGGCGAAATTGACATTATGGAAACAAGCAGATGTCTTTGGGGAAGCGACAAAGTTTACGGAACCTTGCACTGTCAGGCAGGATATGGCGGAAGCCCAGTGTTTACAAAGGGAACTGAGCTTTCTTTTAGCGACGGCGAATTCCACAAGTACGCAGTAAACTGGGATGACGATAAAATTGACTGGTATTATGATGACGAAAAAGTCTTTACTTACGAACCAGCTGATTACGAAAATGACGCATGGCCTTTCTGCGATAATTTTTACATTATTTTGAATCTTGCAGTTGGCGGAAATTTAGGCGGAACAGTTCCATCTGATTTTGAAAGCAGCACAATGGAAGTTGACTACGTTCGCGTATGGCAAAAAACTGCCGGTTACACAGACAGATCTGGTCAGATTACAAGCGAAAATCAGCCAAGCTCAAGTTCTGCAAAAACAATTCCAGACGGAGCAGCCGTTATTTTTGATTCAAGTGCGAGCGTAACAAACGGCATTTCTTCAACTGGTTCATGGAACGGCGGTTGGTCTTCTGCAGAATGTACACTTGCGGATTCAAAAACAGTTCAGCAAATAAATTTCAGTTCTTTGAGTGGCGACAATGCTTGCGGTGGATGGAATATTAGCGAGTATAGTTTTGGTGCAAATGCAAAACTTCATTTAAGCGTTTATGCAAGCCAAAATTTCAGCATAAAACCAGTAAAACCAGAAGTTGAATATGCACAGACAGTTTCAAACGCTGGAACTTACGAATGGAAAGACGTAGAAATTGACCTTGGCAGCGCAAACACTTTAAGCCAGGTGGGATTTATTTCTACAGTAAAACAGATGATTTGGGTTGACCACGTTTATGTAACAGAAAATTCTTCAAGTTCTACAGGCGATTCTGGCAGTTCTGGCACTTCGGGCGGCTCATCTGAAAGTGGAAGCGAAACTGGCGATTCATCAGGCAGCGATTCAAGCATTGACTGGGATTCAATTGATTTTGCTACAAACGGAACTTCTGATACTTCACTTACGAATAAGTTCAAATTCTACGCAATAGACGGCGAAGGAAGTCTTGTAAATATACAGAATCCACCCTTTGCTACTGACATTGGACTTTATGTAACCTTTAAGTCTGCAATAAGTGCCATTTCATTGGATTCAAGTGCATATGATTTAAATGGTGCAGGCGTAATTTTACACTGCAGCGCCTTTACCGCAAAAGAAACCATATTTACAGTAACAGTCGGTTCAACCGCATACAAATGCGCAGTTTACAACGCAGACGGAACTGAATAAAAGTCGCGGTGGTTGTCATTCTGAATTTATTTCAGAATCTGTATATAAAAAATCAATTTCTTAACTGAAGAACCCGCGAGTTTTCGAAGAAAACTCGGAAAGCAACCGCAAGGTTGCGACACACACCGTGTTATTGAACAATTATTTTGCTCAATAGCACGGTGTTTTTTTTTGCTAACTGCAAGTCCTGGTGGTTGAGCTTGTGCCGCAGGCTTACGCCTGCTTCCCAAGTTTATAGCAACCT
>CAZXCR010000394.1:0-2037 GCA_964639315.1 uncultured Treponema sp.
AGAAATTAATTTTTTAGTAGAGCGGGAATTTTGTTAGTAACAGCCACAAACTCGCGGTCTTCTTGATAAGCATTTATTTTTTTAACGCCCAAAATGAGACTTAGAAAACGCAATAGACCGTTCAAAACCGAAGGTTTTGAATGAAACCGCGAAAAGCGGGTTTTCTAAAAAAATTTTCACCCGGAATGCAAAAGAATTTCCTGAAATGTAAAAAGATTTGCTCCAATTCTAAAAACTGAAAAATTTCTTAAATTTTTTTTAAATTTTTTCTTGACTTCACGGGGTTTTATCGTGATAATGAAAATGTCGAAGTGATAGCATTGCTATCAAGATGAAATGATTAATACTGTATTGATTGCAGTTTTTTATTTTTGGCGGGGAGATTTTTCATGAAAAAGTCAGCAGATAGCGCACAAGTAAGGGTTTTAACAGACAAGGTTTCCTTAAAAATCAACTGTGCGGGCGTAGAATCTGAGAAAAAAATTATTGTAAACAAATGCATTTATTCTGGATGTGCTGAAGGTGAAAAGTCTGCACCTGACGCAGAAAATCGCATTGTGGCTGATTTTAATCTGAATGAACTTATAAAAAATCTTGTGGAAGACGAGGCGGCTTCTAAGTGCCTTAGCGAAGATTTTTATTTTTACGGTGGCGGCTGGCAGTCCTGGGGATTTGGCGGCGAACTTGCTCCGGGCGAATTTGAAAAAAAATACATTCCTGTAATTCCGCAGTGGAAAAATTACTATACTTTCCCGGGAAAAGCTCCGTCTTGTGTGGCTGGAAAAAATCCTAAGTCAAAAAAACTTCTTAACGGGAAATTCATTTCATACTTCCGCTGGAATGACGTTTATTTAGTGATTGCTTCGGTTGGAAACGTTGGAAAATACGGCGAAACTGCACTTGCGCCAGTTGAATATTATGCTGACCGAAAATCCCGAAAAATTACTGCTGTTGCCTGCACTCAGAATAAAATTTGGAATGGTGGCGAAGAAATTTGCGAACTTGCGGTTTTTGCAGCGTATTCTTTCTTTGAACTGAAGGCGATAATTCATTCACTTTACGCTTGTGGAAAAAGTGCTGAGCGTTTTGAATCTTTGAAATTTTTGAGCAGTGAAGACAATAAAATTTTAGCTGCCGGCTGGGAATCTTGGTACAATCACTACAATAGAATTACTCAGGATTTGATTGAAGGCGACCTTTTGGCACTTGGAAAAACTGAAAATATCATAAAAACTTTCTGTTCTGACCGTCATAAGCCTGTGGTTTTTCAGGTGGACGATGGCTGGGAAAAGGGACTTGGCGAGTGGCAGGCGGATGAAAAAAAATTCCCTGCTGGAATGAAGACCCTTGCTTCGTCAATTGAATCAAAAATGTACATTCCGGGGCTTTGGCTTGCTCCTTTCATAATTGATTTTAGAACTGACTTTGCGCAAAAACATCTGGACTGGATTTTAAAAGATGAAAAAGGTCGTTATGTAGAAGCAGGATTTTCTTTTGCATGGGGCGATAAATTTGGAAAAATGCAGCCGGGTAAACCTTTTTCGTACTACTGCTTGGATTTGAGTCGCGACGACGTTCTTGAATATCTTGATTCGCTTATGGAAACTGCGGTTAACGAGTGGGGCTTCCGCTATTTGAAACTTGACTTTCTTTTTGCAGGAATGCTCTACGGCGACTACAAAAACAAGGCGGCTTCTTACGAACTTTATGACCGTGCCGTAAAAATCCTTACAAAGCGCACAAAAAACAATAAGGGTCAGGAAGTGGCGTATTTGGGTTGCGGACTTCCGCTTGAACCTTCGTTTAATTATTTCCCGCTTTCGAGAATGGGCTCTGACACTACAGAAAACTGGGATTTGTCTTCGATGAGACCTTTCCATTTTGCATGCCGTCCGAGTGCTGTAATCAATATGCAGGACACTTTGGGTCATTCCTTCTGGGATCAGAGCGTGTTTGTAAATGACCCAGACGTAATCTTCTTGCGCTACGACAACATTTCAATGAGCGATACCGAAAAAGAACTTGTTGCAATGGTGA
>CAZXCR010000395.1:0-2034 GCA_964639315.1 uncultured Treponema sp.
TTGTGCCTGTTACTGATAGATTTTTTCAGTTAAAAAGAAATCAATTTCTTAACAACAAAAATTCTGCAAGTTTTATTTATTTGGAGCGAATTTTTTTTCTTCAAAATAAATTTTTTTTCTCGCGCACAGTGTGCACTCGGCTGAAATCTTTTTTAGAAAACCGGCTTTGCGCGGTTACGGCGTTCGCCTTCATTCTTCCGCTTCGCTCCAGAACGCGCTTCGCGCGTCGCTTCAATCCGGGCTAAGTCTCTTGCTAAAATTCTGTACGTTAAGAAAATAAATTATTAGGTCAAAATTCGAGTTTTTGAAATTATCATCTAAGCGTCGATTGAGCTTGTCGAAATCAAGCGACACACTAGAATATGCTTTCGCAAAAAGTCTCAAGCAACACACTCGCAGTCTATTACAGATGGTGGTTTCGACAGGCTCAACCACCGGGTCTTGCATTTTCCTACACCTTTTTTGTAACTTTCTAATTAAAACTCGAAATTCGACCTATTACTATTTTTTTCTCCAGGATGAAAAATTATTTAGGTCAAAATCCGCTTTTATAAATTCCATCAAACATTTTTACAAAAGTCTTCAAACCATTATTCATCTTTTTTACATCAAAATCTTCAAGATTGCAGTTGGGTTTTTCAAGCCTGTCACAAATTTCTTCATACAATTCCCCCTTCTTTTTAGGAAACTGCTTATAAAGTTCTTCAAGTGCTCCAGTTCCACCAATATTTTCAAAAATACCGTAACCTTTTCCTTCAATCACGTAAGGTGGCTTAGCAATTTTCTGACCATCAGCTTCCTCTTCAGCCAGTTGAAAAATATTTTCAAGTCTTACCAAAAAAGACCATCCATCACCAAAATCATAGGAAAAAGTTGCTTCATCTCCCACTTCTTTAAAACAATCTTTCATTTTTGTCTTAAAAACATTCTTTTTGAAAAGTCCACTAAACCTGTCAAAAAAATCAGGCATTTCACTGTCAAATTCTTCGTCCGGAATAGAAACCGCATACTCTAATTCAATTCCCGAGATAGAAAAAAATGCATCTAACAAATTAACTTGCTTAGGATCAAATTTTTCTAGAAATCTAACCTTATCAATTTCTTTAGAATATTTTTTGCGATTATCAAAATAAAATTCGTATAAATGCCCACCACGCGCTTCAAAAAGTGTTATCAAAGTGGAAGCTAAAGTCGACATCTTTATAGAAGAATCAACCACAAAACGCCTCCAGACTTTTTTATCAAAATCTTCAAGTTCAGCATAAAACTGATAGCATATTTTCGGGGCCTTTGCTTTTGCATTTTTTGCCTGTGAAATTTCGGGTTTTTCAACAGGAAGGTTCATAAAATCCGAAACAAAAACTTTTTTTGGAACACCGTATTCATTTTTTTTACCACCAAGATTTTTTAGAATATCTTTGTTTATATATTTTTCAATTCTAGAAATTTCTTTTCCATCTGAATAAAAGTCATCAAAAAGCATTTTTTCAGTATTCATTTTTGAAGTCATCGACCGATTCCAGGTTTTTCCGGCAAAATAATTTTCACAGTTGGGCAAAATCTTCTGTTCAAAAATTTCATCAAAGCCATTTTCGCCACAAATTCTCTTTATTTCTTTTACACAAGCTTCAGCAAATTTTTCAAAAGAATTAATTCCCTTCGCCGCAAAAATCACAGAAACCATTGAATAAGCATTTGACACAAAATAATATTTTTTTCTCGCTATTATCGCCAAATCACAAATCCATTCACTGTAACGATTTTCTGCACTTTTTTCCGTCAATGAAATGCCCTTAATATTTTCCAAAGCCGATTTTGTAAATCTAAATAACATTTAAAACCTCGCAAAAATATTCTACTGTATTTCCTGCAAAAAATGTGATTTTTATTCTGGGCAGTTCGCAGCAAGAGACCATCGGGGTTTTGTACGCTTCGCTATAGACTTTTGTTTTCAATAAAAAATTATCGGATAAGAAAAATTGTGTTACCCCATCACCCTATCCACTAAATAAATTTCATACAGCGGAACGTTCA
>CAZXCR010000396.1:0-2025 GCA_964639315.1 uncultured Treponema sp.
GACGTTCAGCAAGTTTTCTGTCAAGGTCAATTTCACTGTTTCCAGTTCCCTTAAACTCTTCAAAAATAACTTCATCCATACGGCTGCCAGTTTCAATCAGCGAAGTTGAAATAATTGTTAAAGAACCGCCCTCTTCAATATTGCGCGCTGCACCAAAAAATCTTTTCGGCTTATGAAGTGCATTTGAATCCACACCGCCCGAAAGCACTTTTCCAGAAGTTGGAACTGTCTGGTTATAGGCACGAGCCAAGCGGGTAATTGAATCAAGCAAAATTACAACGTCCTTTTTATGTTCAACAAGTCTTTTTGCTTTTTCAAGAACCATTTCAGCAACCTGCACGTGACGAGTAGCCTGCTCATCAAAAGTTGAAGAAATTACTTCGCCTTTTATAGCTCTTTCCATTTCAGTAACTTCTTCAGGGCGTTCGTCAATCAAAAGAACAATAAGATAAACTTCCGGATTATTTGTAGTGATTGCATTTGCAATTTTCTGCATCAGCGTAGTTTTTCCAGCTTTAGGAGGAGCCACAATCAAAAGACGCTGTCCCTTTCCAATCGGTGCAAAAAGGTCAACTATTCTAGTGCTTATTTCTGTTGAAACGGTTTCAAGCCTAAGCTTTTTGGTAGGATAAAGCGGTGTTAAGTTTTCAAAAGGAACACGAGTTTGTGCCACACTTGGGTCGTCAAAGTTTACGCTTTCAATTCTAAGAAGTGCAAAAAATCTTTCATTTTCCTTAGGACTTCTTGTTTGCCCGTAAACAGTGTCGCCAGTTTTTAAGTTAAACAGCCTTATCTGACTTGGTGAAATGTAAATATCATCAGGACCAGGCAAATAACTGTTCTGCGGTGAACGCAAAAATCCGTATCCATCAGGAAGAATTTCCAAAGCGCCACTCGCAAAAATAATTCCGCCGTGATCAGTATGTGCGCGCAAAATACAGAAAATTAAATCCTGTTTTTTCATAGGCGCCAAATCATCAGCAGCAATTCCGTACTGAACACCCAAAGTTCTAAGTTCAGGCATACTCATTTTTGTAAGATCGTTTATAAGAAGACGCGGCTTAGATTCATAATCTTCAGGTGGCTCGTATTTCTGCATTTCCTGCTGCGGATTACGCTCATAATTTCTTCCATTATATCTTCTATTATTATAGCGTCCACCGTTATTCCAGTTCCGCGAATTTCCGCGAGAATCTGTACGGCGCACATTTCTAGCAGAAGTTCTTTCTTCACTTTCCGTCTCCGAAGCAGCATCTGTACCCTGAGAAAGTTCTGCATTCTCTGTTTTTACTTCAGAATTTTCTTCAATGCCATCGCCACCCTGCTCATTTCCAAAGTTGAGTGAATTTTCAGAAGTTTCAGCAGTTTCAACCCCCAAAGAATTTTCTTCCTGACCAGAAGCTCTTATTTTAGAAATTTTTCGCACAACCCGTTTTTCTTCAGCACCAGAATCTTCTGATTTTTCTTCACTGCCATTATTTTCATCAAGTTTTGCAGTACGAGATTTTACAATCCGACGTTTCTTAATTTTTTCTTCTTCGTGTGTTTGCTCTTGCAAAGCAGTACTCTCCTGCAAAGGAGGCATTGTGTCAGCTGCTTCAAAAGCATGGTTTTCTTCCTGAATTTCAACCGACTGAGACTCATCTTCTGATTTTCGCTTAAAAGCCATAATTTTTCTCCAAAATTAAAAAACTGCTAAAATTACCATTTTTTATAAAAGTACACAGTAATTTTAGTTCTATAATTTTTATGCAAATATTTTCAAACTGACTTAAATCCGTATAAAGAACTTCGTAGATTTCCTTATAATTATGGACATCTATTTTTTTATCTTAAAAAGACAAAAAACATCTACTTTTCTTGAGCAGCCTCCAAAAATTCTTTTTAGAAAACCGCTTTATTTTTTTTGAGGACAAAATATACTATCGAAACTTTTTAAATTTTTTGTAAAAACTAAAAATCGAAAAACTAGCGAACATCGTTTGTTTTCATTATCAGAGAATTTTTATATTCATCTGAAGCAAA
>CAZXCR010000397.1:0-2024 GCA_964639315.1 uncultured Treponema sp.
GGAATAAGTATGCTAATATAAGGGAGCTTTTATGAATTACGATTTTTAGATGAGTCTTTAAAACTCGCCCCAATTTTACTTAGGAAACAAAAATGATTACAAAAGAAAACTTCAAATCACTTCTTGAAAAATTAGATTTTACAACTGCAGACGAAAATATATATTCAAAACATTTTGAAAACACAGACTGCGACCTTAAGGTAGATTTTAAAAATGAAAAATTAATTTACCCTGTAGAAAATGGCTTTACTGTAAACGACGGAACTACAAGCAATTTTAGCCATAACGAAAACTTTGTTGTTTTTGAATGTGTTGCCCGTCTTTTACAAAAGGGTTACCGCCCTGAACACATTGAGCTTGAACCGCGCTGGTCTTTAGGCCGCGGAGAAAAAAGCGGCAAGGCTGACATCTGCGTAAAAAACAAGGACGGCTCTCCTTACCTCTGCATTATCGAGTGCAAGACCGCCGACAAGGAATATAAAAATGAATTTTCTAATATGAAAGAAGACGGCGGACAGCTTTTTAGTTACTGGCAGCAGGCTCTTACAACAAAGTGGCTTGTTTTGTACGCAAGCGATTTTGACAGTGTAAATCAAAAAGTTATTTATACAACGGCTACCGTAAACTGCTCTGATGATGCCAACATCGTAGAACTTGCCAAAGATGACAAATCATTAAAACTCTACAAAGATGCTACAGACGTAAAAAAACTTTTTGCCGTATGGACTGACACCTACGAGCAGAAATTTTTAGGCGACATTCTTTTTGATGATGAAACCGTTGCTTATGACATCGGTGTTCTGCCTTTAACAAAAAAGCGGCTGGTAGATTTTGGTCGTGATGATGGAATTGTAAATCAGTTTGAAGAAATTTTACGGCACAACAATGTAAGCGACAAAGAAAACGCCTTTAACCGCCTTATTGCCCTGTTTATTGCAAAGCTTTATGACGAAAAAATGAAAACCGACGATAGCGAAGTTGACTTCCAGTATAAAAGCGGAACAGACACCTATCAAAAAATGCAAGACAGATTACAGCACCTTCATCACCTTGGAATGAAAGAGTTTATGAAGGAAGATGTTTTTTATGTTGCAGACGATTATGTTCAGAAAGTAATGAAAAACGCCATTGGCGAAAACCGCGAGCAGCTTGAAAAAGAACTTAACGAAACAATTACAAAGTTAAAGTTTTACACAAATAATGATTTTGCATTTAAAGATGTGCACAACAAAACTCTTTTTTATCAGAACGGAAAAATCCTGGTCGAAATGGTGGAACTGTTCCAAAAGTACAGAATTATTGATTCAAAAGAACTGCAGCTTTTGGGCGATATGTTTGAACAGCTTTTAAATAAAGGCTTTAAGCAGAACGAAGGCCAGTTTTTTACGCCGATTCCTGTTACAAGCTTTATCTGGAAGTGTCTGCCGCTTGAAAACATTATTCTTGATGAAGAAAAAAACGAGATTAAATATCCCAAGATTATTGACTACGCCTGTGGAGCCGGCCACTTCTTAACTGAAGGATTTAGGGAAATCAACGAAACCGCCAAAAAGTTAAATTTAAAAGCTGTAAAGGGCTGGGAGCGCGACTGCATTTTTGGAATTGAAAAAGACTACCGTCTTGCCCGCGTAAGTAAAATCAGCCTTTTTATGCACGGAGCAGATAACGGAAACATTGTTTTTGGCGACGGCTTAGACAATCACACGGACAAAGTAAACATTGAAAATGGCCTTTTTGACATTCTGGTCGCAAACCCGCCATATTCTGTAAAATCCTTTAGAGAACATCTTGAATTAAAAAACAACAAACTTGACCTTGTGCAATATATTTCAAAGGACGGAAGCGAAATTGAAACCTTGTTCATAGAACGCACGGCCCAGCTTTTGCGCCCAAAGGGAATTGCGGCCGTAGTTCTTCCAAGCTCAATTTTAAGCAACTCTGCCACAAGCTACATAAAGGCCCGTGAAGTGATTCTTAAAAACTTTGAAATAAAAAGCATTGTCCAGTTTGGAAGCAAGACTTTT
>CAZXCR010000398.1:0-2023 GCA_964639315.1 uncultured Treponema sp.
TAAGGAGTGCTTCGGGCAAGTACGAAGTTTGGGTCAATGCAGTTGTATTTGCTGCTTGAAGTTGACCTAATAACCATTCCCTTGTCTACCCAGTCGCCTTTTAAAATGCTTGTACACTGAACTAAGCCAATGCACGAAACGTTGCTTCCAAAAGTAGAAACTGAATAGTAAAGATTGTATTTTCCGTTGTAATAGCTGATGTCTGGAGCCCAAGTGTTGAAATCAGTTTTTGCAGGTACATAAGTTGACCACCACGAAGGGGCTGAAGCGAAAATTTGTGTTCCCTGATACCAAGTTTTTCCGTCAGAAGAATATTTTACGCCGATTCCGTCTGCCGTGTAGAACATCCAGTACAAGCCAGCAGATTCTTCGTAAATAATTGACGGGTCGTGGGTAAAGGTGCTTCCGCTGATTGACCAGGAACTTAATGCCGGGTCTGAAACTTCAACAGAAAAATCTTCCCAATCATCTTCCTGCGACAAAGAATTTCCACAGCCAGTAAAAAGTGCAGCAGCAAGAACAAGTGGAACCACACATCCTAAAACTTTTTTGATCATAATGATCCTCCTCAAATATGATGTTTTTACTCTACGGGAGGATTTTCTTTAGCGCAAATATTTTTCTTAATAGATTAAGAACTTGCAATTTTTGTTGATGTTTATCAAAAAAATTAGAATAAAACAGAAGACGCCCAGCTTAAAAGATACGAATTGTAGGTTTGCGCGCCCAATTCTGAAGAGGCTGAAAAATACTTAAGGAACCGTGCTCTGTGCAGGAAATTTTCTTTTTGCTCTTCATTCTGGACACTTTTTTCGTAAACTTCCTGAAGAATTTTTTGAATTTCCACTTCATTAGTATCAGAAAAAGTTGATTTATAAATACAAAAGCAGGGAACATTTCTGTCTTGATTTGTAAAAAGTTCTGCTTTAGAAAGCGAATATTCTGCAATTCCTTTTAAAAATTCGCAGTCATCAGCAGGACTTGGCTGAACAAGTTTTAGGGCGCAGAGAATTTCTAAAATTTCAGTTTTTTTCTTTTGATTTTTTTCATCAGCCCAAAGATTTTTTGCACCGCCAACTTCTTCAAGATAGTCAAAGGCAGTTTTGTAAATTTTTCCGTCAATTTCAATTTCTTTGTTCAGCTCAGAAAGCGCATTTTCTGTAGTGATTTTGTAAATTGGCGCGTTAAGATTTTTTGCAAGAAAGGTGATTGTGTTAAAATTCTTTGTATCTTCGAGCGTTCTGCAGTACGGGCAGGAAAATCGGCTTAAATAAAGCACAAAATTTTCTTCAGAAGCGCAAAGTTGCCGCAGTTCCTTTAAGCCAGAAATTTCTTTTTGTTTTGATGAAGCAATTTTTCCTGGAAAACTAAAAAATCGCTTTGCAAAGGTTTCAATTTTTTCTTCGGATTCAAGATCGAAACTTCCAGAAATTGACGCAACGCGGCTGCCGTTTACAAAGGCAACTAATCTTGCGGCGGTGAGTTCGGTTCCGTTAGAAGAGCCAAGCTTTTTTAGGAAATTTTTTTTGTCTTCTGCGCCGTCATCTTCACTTTCTTGGTAAGAATAAACTCTGCAGTTGGTTTTGAGGGCAAATTCTTCTACAAAAGGGCGAACTTTTTTGCAGGTAGAACAGTCTTCTTCTTCAAAAAAAACTAAAAGACTTTTTTCTTCGCCAAAACTTTCTTCTTTTCCGCTGCCAGTTCCAATGAGCGACGAAAGGTAAGAAAGCGGAACTTTATCAAGACTTTTTGAAAAGCTGAGTTCAAGCTGCGGTTTTTTAGAAGAATTTTTGCAGGAAATAAAAATCTGGAAAGAAAAAAGAGCCGCAGAAAGTAAAAAACATTGGCTTAAGATTTTTAAACTTTTTTTTGATGAAATTTTATTCATTTTCTATTTTTACCTTTTAATTCAAAATTCAAGCAGGCGACGGGCTTAACCACCGGGGCTTGCGAGTTTGTGGCTTTTGCTCACGGATATTCTGCGCTGGTTACAAATAGAATTTTTCAGTTAACAAAAAAATTC
>CAZXCR010000399.1:0-2019 GCA_964639315.1 uncultured Treponema sp.
CCACGGAGAGGCACGGAATCTTGGGGCGGCGGAATACAGATTTACAAGTCAACAGGAAGGTCGTGGAGTTTACAGTTTTTGTATGTGCCCGGGCGGATTTGTTGTTCCAAGCAGCACAGGACCGCAAGAAATTGTTGTAAACGGAATGAGTGCAGCCGGAAGAAACAGCCGGTGGAGCAATGCCGCAATTGTTGTAGAAACAAGACCCGAAGACATACCTCAAGAATTTGTAGAAAAAGCAAAAGATTGTGGTTCAAAAGAACTGGCGGGTCTTTTGTGGAGAGAAAACTTAGAAAAAGAAACTTTTTTGCACGGACAAAATCAAAAGGCGCCGGCTCAAAGGCTAGTGGATTTTTTGGCAAAAAAAGAGTCTCCTAATCTGCCGGAAAGCTCTTATGCGCCGGGACTTGTTTCAAGCAGACTCGATTTGTGGCTTCCGGAACATATAAAAACAAGACTCGCTTTGGGCTTCAAGACTTTTAACCAAGAGAGGAACGGCTACATTGACGAAAACGCGCTTATGATTGCAATTGAAAGCCGAACAAGTACGCCTGTAAGAATTTTGCGTAGTGAAAACGGAGAATGTGAGCACTTAAAAAATTTGTATCCTTCAGGAGAAGGCGCCGGATACGCAGGAGGAATTGTTTCGAGCGCAATGGATGGCGAAAATCAATGTGCAAAAATTGCACAAAAACTTTTGTCGTAAACAAAAAAGCAGCAGGCGAACTTACGAGTTTGTGGCTGTTACTGACAAATTTTTCTGTTCCACAAAAATCTATTGCTTAACAAAAAAATCAGCAAGCGAACTTGTAAGTCCTTCTGAAGTCGATTCAGGGTCTGTACATAAAAAAAAAATGAAAACAAAAAAATTTCCTTTTAAAATATTTGACCTTCTCATTTTTCTAAGTTTGATAGGAATTTCTGCGCTGCTTATTTTTCAGTTATTTTCTGGCAGCAAAGACAAAATTTTAGTTCAGGTCGATAACGAAAGTTATGAATTTCCGCTTACTCAGGAAGAAAAAATCTACGAAGTAAGGGGACCGCTTGGAATTACAAAAATTCAGGTAGAAAATTTTAAAGCAAGAATAATTGACTCTCCCTGCCCAAACAAAACTTGTGTTAGTGTAGGATTTTCAAATCCGATTGTGTGCCTTCCAAACCACGTAATTGTTCAGGTAATAAGACAGGAAGAAAGCGAGGAAAATTTTGATGCCATTTCAGAATAAAAACCGAATTGCATATTTAACTTCCCTTTCGCTTTTATTTTCTTACGCCGAAATGTTTTTGCCGCGACTGGCATTTTTTAAATTGGGACTTGCAAACACGGTAATTCTTGCCGCATTAAATTTAAGTTTTCCAGACTTTGCGCTTTTGTGCTTTTTTAAGTCAGTTTCGGGCTGCCTTATTTCAGGAACACTTTTTTCTCCCTTTTTTCTGATTTCGCTGGGGCAGTCAATTCTTTCGGGATTTTTTATGTACCTGGTAAATTTTCTGTGTAAAAAAAGAAAATTCATTTCAATTTACGGAATTTCGCTTTTGGGCGCCGCCTGTTCTGCAGTTTTCCAGATTTTATTTTCATCGCTTTATCTTGGAAAAGGAACAAATTTGCTTTTGGGTCCACTTCTTGCGTTTTCAAGTTTTTCTGGAATTCTTACGGCATTTTTTTGCAGAAAATTAGAGCTTGAAAATCTTGTTGAAAAAAAATTCTTTGATGATTTAGAATCTTGCGCAACAGAAGAAAATTTTAACAAGAAAAAAAAGCTACAGTCATTTTTTATGATTTTTGGAATTTTAGCATTTTCAGCCGCAATTTTTTGTGTAAAAAATCTTTATGTTCTTTTGGCATTTTTTGTTGTTGCGCTGATTCTTCAGATAATTTGCGGAAAAAAAATTTTAATTCTGCCGCACATTTTTTTGTGGCTATTCGTAATTCTTTCCTGTCTTTTAATTCCCGAAGGAAAAATTTTGTTCAAGATTGGAAAATTTTCTGTAACGCAGGGCGCGCTTTTTACAGGAATC
>CAZXCR010000400.1:0-2018 GCA_964639315.1 uncultured Treponema sp.
ATGCACCACAGTTCGTCATCAACATTTTTTATGCCGGTCACGCTGCACTTGCTTCCTGTAACAGTAATATCCATAGGAAAAAAATAATCCGTTAAGGATAATGCCAATGCCTCGCCAGTCTTTAGGGTTATTTTTTCTGCAAAAACAGAAATCGAAACCAATGAAAGAAAAACAAGTATAAATAATTTTTTCATCATCTTGCCCCCTCATTTTTATGTTTATTTAAGAGCTCCATTAAGTTTGCAGGAATTATTATCTTCCGCAAGTTTGAAAGTTCTTCCAGTTTTTCAAGAAAATCGTAACGTTCTTTTTGAGTCCAGTCTTTCCAGTCAGAATTTGCTTCATCAATCATGTAATATAAATTGAAATATTCAGGATACAAAGTTCCTAAAACATCACCATATTGAAGTTCTTTAAGTTTCAGACCTTTTTGTTCATAGGCAATAGGAGCAGAATACATAGTCGAATCTGTTTTTACCCAGACAACAGTCATTTTAAAATCATTTGCATGAAAGGCACCTTCTGTTTTTAGCGACGGAAGTCTTTCTGTATAAATTTTTTCCAAGCCAAAAAGAGAATAATATTGTTCAAGCGAATAGTTTTTTAAAATTGATTCTTTTGAATATTCCCAGAATGAAACTATGTCTTTTGAGGTAAGACTGAAAACGCCCGGCTCAAATTCTATATATCCAAAATTGAGCATCATTGTAAAAAGTTTTATTTGTTCTGCACTGTAATTTTCATTAACAGGTTTTAAAATCAGAATGTTATCTTTTTCTGCAATTTTAAAATCCTTAAACTGATAACGTAGTGTCTTTATCATTTTCTTTCCTCAAAATCGGTCATATTAATAAAAAACCAGGCAGAATCTAAATAATTTTTATAAATACCTTTGTAATTCAAATTCCAGAATTCTTTTTCTAAAGGATTTCCATTTTTTATTGAAGGGAAAATGTATTTCAAACAGATTTCTTCCAGATTTACTCTTACTCCAAAAATTACTTTTTTAGCATTATCACATATAATTTTTGCAAGCAAGATTTTTTGCATATTTTCATCACAAATCCTAAAATAATTGCAATCAAAATTTTCCAACACATATCTGCTGGTTAAATCTGCCCGTTTAAACATCCATTCATACCAGGCATCAGAAAAGTATACGGTGTTGAAAGTTTCTAGTCTAATTCTTAATTTCAAAAGACTTTCTGGAAAAGGTTTTGTAACATCTTCACTCCTTAATTTTTTTATCATATAGCCATCTACATTTTTTACATTAAAATAAACATTTGAGTCTTTACAAAATTTTATGGTTTTCAAATATTTTTTTAACTCAGCTTTATAGCGGTTTGAAGCAATTCTATGATTATTTAAATAATTAAGTACCAGTCCAAAAGATATTTTGTTAGGGTCTATTCTCTTATTCTGAAAAAGTCTGAAAGTTTTTTCTACTACGGTATATGGAGCCAGAGGATTAGGCGAATATTCAAAAATTGACTGCTTTCCTAGTTTTTTTACATTCAACACTTTAAGATCAATTAAATTCCATACAAGCAATTGTATGTAATGACTGTTAAAATCATCAGACTTTCCTGTTAGATAATCTATAAAGATTTTTTCAACACGCTCTTTTTCATTTTTTTTAAAGTTAACGGGCTTTGTATAATCTTCAGTAAATTCTTTTTTTATCTTTTGTGTTAAACAACGGATTTTTTTATCAACTTTTTTTTCACAAAATGCAGAAGAATCCAACTGAGCTAAACGATTCTCTACAGAAGTATTCCAGTTTTCAAGTGATGCAAGAGCTTTCATATTTTAATTTCCATTCATTTTCTGGAACTGCTGGACAATTTTGTCTGAATTTGTCTTTATCCTGAATTCTACGCGCCGAGTTGCAGCCTTATCTATTTGCCCGCCTTCTTCAAGTAACTTTCCATCCGTTCCCAGTGGCTTTGAAAGGGAATATCCATTTGAAACTATGTGTTTTCTAATCCAGTCTTTTTCCTGTTCTTTTTTCTTCC
>CAZXCR010000401.1:0-2015 GCA_964639315.1 uncultured Treponema sp.
TTGCGAGTTTTCGCAAGAAAACTCGGGAAGCAACCGAAGGTTGCGGCACAGGCTCAACCACCGGGTCTTTTATTTTCCTACATCTTTTTGTAAATTTTATTTAAACTCGAAATTCAGCCTACTAACTAAATTTCTTTACTTACAAAAAAATTCTTTTGTTAAGAAGGAATTTTATTGTAAGACAAATTCTGAAATAAATTCAGGATGACTCACAACCTTCGGTTGCGACCGTAGCGGCGGAAGGGCCTTAACAAATCAAATTTGCCCCTAAAGAAAAAAAATCCTAAAAATCATTTGTGAAAACATTCTGTAGATTTATTTGTTTTATGCCAAATTTTGTGGTAAACTAGAAATATCAGGATATCTGAATGCAAAAATTTGGGCAAACTGGTATTCAAAAAATTACAAAGATAGTGCAATAAAAGCTCTGCCATAAGTGTTGCAAAGATTTTTATTCACAGGTTTGCGTCGCAAACTTTCTTATCTACTGCTGTTTTCTTACACTTTTGAAACAGCGTAAAAAGTCAAATTAGAAATTGATATTTCCTCGTTGACTTTTTGGAGGAGAATTATATGGCAAAACAGGAACTTTATGAACGCAGTCCGATTCGGGCTTTTGACGAGGCTACTGGAGGACTTAAAGCTGGCGAACTTGGGCTTGTAACTGCAAAAAAGGGGCTTGGCAAGACTTCAGTTTTGGTTCAGTTTGGAATGGATACGCTGCTTAACGGAAAACAACTTGTTCACGTTTCGTTTGATCAGCATTCTAGCAATGTAATTACTTGGTACGATGATATCTTTAATGAAATTGCAAAAAAGAAGGCTATTCCTAACGCTGGGGAAGTGAAGGAAACAATTATTCGCAATAGAACAATTCTTAACTTTAGTCAGGACAGTTTTAGTCTTGAAAAAGTTGTTAATACTCTGAATGCTCTTAAGGCTGGCGGTTTTTCTACAGCAGGAGTTATTATTGACGGAGTTGATTTTTCTAAGGTGAAGGAAGCTGATATTCAGTCTGTTGCGGCTTATGCAAAGGCTACAAAAGCAAAGGTTTGGATTAGTTCTACTGCTGATTCAGAAAAACTTGAGGAGCAGGTTCCAAAATCAATTCTTCCTTATTTCTACGATGTTGTTCACTTGAAGGCACAATCTAATGTTACAAAAGTTATGGTTCTTAAAGCAGGTAAGGAAAAGAATTTGGAAACAAATTTGAAGCTTGATTCAAAGACTCTTTTGATTACTGCAAAATAAAATTCTAAGGCGAATTGTAGAAAATTAATTCTTGCCTTTTGAGTCCCTGGAATTTCCGTAAAAGAATGCGGAGGTTCTGGGGATTTTTTTTGTTTACAGGATGGCGGAGTTTTTTCTAATTGTTAAGAAATTGAATTTTTGTGGGGGCAGGGAATTTTGTTGGTAACAGACGGGCGTGGTTACTAGAAGATTTTTCTGGCGAAAAATTTTGTTTGTTAAGTAGAAAATTTTCTGCAAGTACAGCGCGCGCTTTTGTCGCGCGGGTTCGTAGTGAAGCATTTTCTTAACTGAGGAATTTTTTTTGTTAAGCAGAAATTTTTTCAGGAAGCCCGCGCGCGCTGGTTACTATGAGACTTCTTCTGGCGAAAAAATTTTATTTGTTAAGTAGAAAATTTTCTGCAAGTACAGCGCGCGCTTTTGTCGCGCGGGTGGTTAAGATGAGCGTTTTCTTTTTGCAGAAAATTTTGTTTTGTTAAGAAGAAGTTTTTCTTCAAGTACAGCGCGCGCGGGTTACTAAAGCATTCTTTCTTACCAAAGAAAATTCTATTGGTAAGTCGCGGGATTTGGTTACTTCACGATTTTTTTTGTTAAGAAATTGATTTTTTTGGAACAAGGAATTTTGTTAGTAACAGGCGCTTGATTTCGACAAGCTCAATCGGCGCTGTATGCCATAGGCTCGCGGTCTTCTTGTTAAGTAGAAAATTTTCTGCAAGTACAGCGCGCGCGGGGAATGTCGTGGACATTTTCTTAACGAAGAAATTTTT
>CAZXCR010000402.1:0-2015 GCA_964639315.1 uncultured Treponema sp.
ATACAAGAACAATTAAAAAAATGGAGAAGTTTACCTTCAGATTCTCTTGAAGTTTAATTTGATTTGCTATAGTATATAAAACTGTTTTTGACCCTTTATGCAAAACTGATTTTCTTTTAGAAAAACTCCATACAAAAACTTTTTCTACTTTGAAGTCAGCAATGCAGGCAATACATTCCCAACTGGAAATTCTTGCGCTTGAAGAGAGTTTCTGGGGCTTTAGCTGGTACAGAATTTTTTATTTTGTGCACATTCAAGCAATATTTTTATTTTATATTCTTTTTATGGAGGATAGTTATGGCTGGAGCCAGTAAAAACTCTCGTACTACAGTTGCTACACAGAAATTTATTTGTCCTGATTGCGGCGGAGAAATTTCTATGAAAACAATGTTTGAAAACGGAAGACTTAAGAATCTTGCGGTATGCTCAAAATGCAAACGCACAGAGCGCAGACCAAAGGATTTTAAATAATTCTTTAGTTACTCGCGATAAATCAGCGTAAATTAACAAAATTATCTATTGAAAATGAAGTTTCTTGTTGAATAAGAGAACTTCGCTATTTTACTTGGAGGGTATTCCTTTGAAAAAGTCAGCAAAAAAGAGAAACGCGCAGAATCAGGTTCGCCACTTGCGCAATAAAGCTGTAAAATCAGAAGTACACACATACGTTAGAAAATATACGGATGCTGTTGCAAAAAAAGACAAAGATCTTGCATCAAGTGCTCTTAAAGAACTTGAGTCAAAACTTGACAATGCAGGACGCAAGGGTGTTATGAAAGCTAATGCAGTTTCTAGAAAAAAGAGCCGCATGGCAAAACTTTACAATACTACTTTTGCAGAAGCAAAATAATTTTTTTAAGGAAGTCTGATAAGAATTACATTTTGTCAGGCAGCAAAAACTAAACTTTTAAATATTTTTTTACAGTTTAAGTTTTAATTCCTTACTAAAAAAGGTGCCAGAAATTAAGTTTTCTTAGCTTCTGGCGCCAATTCATTAAATATTGAATTTAAAAAATTACACGAGGTAAATATGTCTTCAAAAAAGGTAACAAAATCTGATTTGGTTGATAAAATTTACCAGAATTGTAATTGTGAAAAAAAACTTGTTCAAAGTATTGTTGACGGATTTTTGTTGTCGTTAAAAGATTCATTAAAAGAAGAAAATACTATTGAACTTAGAGGTTTCGGCACTTTTGAACCGCGTCTTAGGAAGGGAAGGTCTAAGGCTCGCAATCCTAAAACTGGTGAAAATTTAAGTGTTGCTCCTCATTACACAATAATTTTTAGGGCTGGTCAGGATTTAAAAAATTCAATGATGGAACTTCCTGTTGAAGAATCGTAAAATTTTTTCTTGTGTTTATAAAATTTTAATTTAAAAATCCTATAGTTTTTTTTATAACTGATGTATAATAAAGCATAAGTTTGTTGATTTTTGATATTTTTTTTATGATTTTAGGGAGTCTGGTAAAACTTCAATTTTTATCAGGTGACGAAAGAGAACCTTTATAATTTTTTACAAAATCGTTTTTGATTTCATTTTAATTTGGTAATTTTCCCGGATAAGATTTTATCCGTTGTTTTAAATATCTTTTTAGTAATTTTTTTAACTTGAAAAAACTTTTTGTTAAGGAAGCCTCTGAAAATTGTGATTTTTTAGAGAACAACTTAAGGGAATCCTTAATTCTTCATATTTTGGAAAATAAAATGACAAAAGAATCTGGAAATTTAACTGTATTTGGTCAAGAAACCGAATTTGACGGAGTTTTGGAATTTACAGACAATCTTATAATTACCGGTAAATTTCGTGGCACAATAAATGCAACTGGAAATCTTGAAATTGATAAGACTGCCGTTTGCGAAGTTGACAAAATGAAGGCTGCTTCAATCGTTGTTTCAGGTCAAATTACAGGAAACATTGAAGCTGAAGAAAAAGTTGAGTTTTGTAATGGAAGCAAAGTAAAGGGCGATATAAAAACTGCCCGCCTTAGAATTGCCGAAAATGTTGAATTTGATGG
>CAZXCR010000403.1:0-1996 GCA_964639315.1 uncultured Treponema sp.
ACATAAAGTTCAACGCAGCCCGCATGCAAATTCGCAACATTATATTTTGGAGCCGAACATCCTTCAATAAAATGCAAATCAGCCCCTTCGTCCACAATAATCAAAGTGTGTTCAAACTGACCAGCTCCGGCAGCATTCAATCTAAAATATGACTGAAGCGGAATTTTTACCTTTACATTTTTTGGAACGTAAACAAAACTGCCGCCACTCCACAAAGCACCATGCAACGCCGCAAATTTATGGTCAGTTGGAGGCACAAGATGCATAAAATAATCTTTTACCATCTGACCATATTCTTTTGACTTCAAGGCACTTTCAAAGTCAGTGTAAACAACGCCCTGCTCAGCAACTTCGTCTTTTACATTGTGATAAACAAGTTCACTGTCGTACTGTGCGCCAACTCCGGCAAGACTTTCACGTTCAGCTTCGGGAATACCAAGCTTTTCAAAAGTATTTTTTATATCTTCCGGAACATCAGCCCATTTTGCCGCCATTTCGGTTTTTGGTTTTACATAAGTTACAATTTTTTGAATATCCAAATCGCGGATATCAGGTCCCCATTCAGGCTCTTTTATCTGATTGTACAAGCGCAGACATTTTAAGCGCCACTCGCGCATCCATTCAGGGTCCTGTTTTTCATCACTGATTTTTTTTACAATTGATTCGTCAAGACCGGCTCTGATTTTATAAAAATCCCTGTCATTTTCTTCGTAACGAAAGTCATAAAGAGAACGGTCAATATCAGCAACCTGAGTTTTTTCATCAGCAGACATTTAATTAAAGACCTCCGTTAAGACTTTTCTTTACATCTTCCATGCTCATTCCTTCAAGTTCCCTGCTTGCATTCTTTTTTACAGCATCCATTGCATTTTTTGCAGCAAGAGCAAGTTTTTCTTTTCTTTCGGCGTCTTTTATTTCCTGAGGAATAAACTGATCAAAACCTTCGTCATTGATTTTCTGAATCAAGCTTCCGTCTCCTGTATGAACCAAACGACCTTTTACCATAATGTGAGTTTTGTCAACTTTTAAACTTTCCAAAATACGAGTTGAATGCGTAATGATTAAAAGAGAACCGCCTGTTGACTTCTGGTATTCTTCAATTCCAAGGCTTACTGTTCTAACAGCATCAACATCAAGTCCAGAATCAGTTTCGTCCAAAATTGCAAATTTAGGTTTGAGCATCAAAAGCTGCAAAATTTCACTCTTCTTTTTTTCACCACCGCTAAAGCCAACATTTAAATCACGTTCAGCATAAGAGTGATTCATATTCAGAATGTCCATTGCCTTTTCAAGTTCTTTTTGAAACGTAAAAAGTTTGATTTTTGTACCGCTCACCTGCGTTAAAGAAGAGCGTATAAAACTTTCCAAAGAAATTCCCGGAACCTCAAGCGGCTCTTGAAAACTTAAAAAAATTCCTCTTTTTGCGCGCTCATCCGCACTAAGTTCAGTAATATCTTCGCCGTTAAATTCGATTTTTCCAGAAGTAACCGTATATTCAGGACTTCCCATCAAAGTGTAGCCCAGAGTTGATTTTCCCGCCCCGTTCGGTCCCATAAGAACATGAGTTTCGCCAGGACCAATCGAAAGCGATATAGATTTTAAAATATTTTTTTCATTAACATTTGTGCTGAGATTAGAAATTTTAAGAAGCTCATCCGCCATAACTATTTCCTTAAAAAAGTTGATATAAAGAATAAGAAAATTCAAGAAACCAAAAAATTTCTTAGACATTTTCTGTAAATTTGAAATAAACTAAAACACTGTTCTTTTTCAAACGTCTTCAATAATACAAAATTCCGTTAAAATCGACAATATAAGGCAATAAATGCGAAACTTTGCATAATTTATTTCGAAAATATAGCACAATAAAACATAAAAATATAGTGGACTCATTGCGGGAAGCCAGTTTGTAAAAAATAGTAATCAGGTCAAAATTTGAGTTTGTCGCAATTATTATTTATTTGGAGCAAATTTTTTTTCCTGCCCAAAATTTTTA
>CAZXCR010000404.1:0-1994 GCA_964639315.1 uncultured Treponema sp.
TCAAAACCTGCGGTTTTGAACGGCTTCGCCGCCCTTACCATCGGGGCTAGGCTTGACTTACTTGGGCGACAAGAAAATAAATTCCTCATTCACACCAAAAAAAATCTCCTAATAAAAAAAAATCAAATACCGATTATAAACTAGAAGATTCGAATTTTTTGCGGAGAAATTATGAAAAAGAAAATTTTTACCTTTGCACTTCTTTTATTGGCAGTTTCAAGCGTAAATGCTCTTTCTCTTTCGTTTCAGATTTTGCAGAGTGGAGAAAAAAATTCTGATGTAAATGAATCTTCATATTTAGTTGAAGACGGACTTTTTGACTATTTTTTTGGACGTGGAATAATAGCTTCAAATTCTCCGGCGGCAGTTTTTGAAAGCAAAGAAAAACTTGAATCTTTTTACAGAAAGTCTCTTGGTGAATCTCGCGCTGGCGGAAGCGACTATTTTGTTATGATTGAAATTTTTTATGATTCAAAATCAGTTTCGAATCCGCAGAACAAACTTTCTTCGAGTATTGAAAAAATTTCTTTTGAAATAACGGAATGTAATTCTGACAAAATTATTGCACAAAACGAATTCAATTTTTCTAAAAATTCTTTGTGCGATGAAAAAAGCATTTATTCTGTTTCGCAGAAAATTGCGGGTGAAATTCTTAATGAACTTCTAAAATAGCGGGTGGGAAAATATATGAAAAAACTTTTAGGCACATTTTTAATTTTACTCACAGAATTTTGTGTGTTTGCTTACGCTGAAGAAAATATTTCTGGAAATCTTTTAGTTGCAAAAGATGGCGAACTTCCTTCGGGATTTTTTTCAAAAGCGTCAGGATTTCTTCCGGGCGACACAATAGAACTTTCAAATCCAGCTACTGGCGAACTTATTTCAGTGCTGAATCTTGGAAGTCCAAAAAATACAGATTCCTCGGTGATTCTTCTTTCAAAAGAGGCAGCTCGAAAACTTGGACTTAGCGAAAATGCTTCAATGAACGTAACTCTTAATCCGCGTTCTGATTCTCCGGATGAAAGTTTTGCAGGAAATGCTGTTCTTTCAAAAAAACTTGATGCTCAAAATGAAACTGCTGATTCTGAAAACACTTCGGTTCAAAAAGCGGCGTATAATTATTATGAGCAAAGTTCTGAAGAATACGAAGATGCGCTCGAAAATTCACAAAATTTTGAAGAGGACCTTAAATCTATTGGAGTAGCGTCGCCGGCCGAAGAAGCGGATAAAACTTCCACTACAAGCGATTTTTATGACAGCACTTTGCAGACAGAAGATGAATCCTCTGAAACTTCCGAAAATGCTAGCAGTGAAACTGTTGCGCCAGAAGAAAATCTTGCAGCCGAAGAAACTTCAAGCACCGAAGAGGCGACAGTAGAAGAAGAAATTCCAAGTGAAAAAATAGAAGACGATTTTGAGCCTTTCGCAGATTATTCAGAACCAGAAGCAAATTCTGCAGAAAAAGAAAATGCTTCTTCACAAGAAAATGCTTTGGATGAAAACGAGAGCGTACTTGAAGCAATAAATCCAGATGAACTTGAACCGCTTACAAACGAAACTTCTTCTTTGAACAGCGGACTTGAAAATAAAGAAAATCTTGCAGCCGAAGAAGCGGAACCGGCAGTAGAAGAAATTCCAAGTGAAAAAATAGAAGACGATTTTGAGCCTTTCGCAGACTATTCAGAGCTAGAAACAGCTTCCGCAGAAAAAGAAAATGCTTCTTCTCGAGCAGAAGTTTTGGATGAAAACGAGAGCGTACTTGAAGCAATAAATCCAGATGAACTTGAACCGCTTACAAACGAAACTTCTTCTTTGAACAGCGGACTTGAAAATAAAGAAAATCTTGCAGCCGAAGAAGCGGAACCGGCAGTAGAAGAAATTCCAAGTGAAAAAATAGAAGACGATTTTGAGCCATTCGCGGATTATTCAGAGCCAGAGACAGATTCATCAGCCGAAGCAGTTGACTCGAACGAAAATCTCGCGGACGAAGAAGT
>CAZXCR010000405.1:0-1993 GCA_964639315.1 uncultured Treponema sp.
AGCTAAGAAAACACAATAGCCGTTCAAAACCGCAGGTTTTGAATGACAACCCTGAACAGCGGGATTCCTAATAAAATTTTCTGCCGAGCGGGGAATCCGCGAGAAAAAGATTTTTCTTGAGTGTAAAAAATTCGGCTCCAAAACAAAAAACTGCCGAAAATCTGCCCCTTTTTCAGAAAACTAACTGCCTTTTGCGAATTGAACTTTGGTTTGATACTAGAGTCAAGAATGAAGAAGGAGTGCAATATGAATTTTAAACCTTTAGTTTTTATTGCGGGAATTGTTGGGGCTTTTGGCTTTACTTCCTGCCTTACTGTAAACGCAAAGAAAATTATTGAAGCACCTTATGTGCCAGAAGCGGTTGAAGGCGTTCAGAATGTTGAAGTTGAGAAAATTGCCACTGCGTATTTTTCTGAAGATGATGTACCTGTAATTGACGGCAATTTTGCGGAATGGAGCGGTTTGGAAGGCGTTCACACTAGACAGCAAATTTACGGTGGAATGTTTAATCCAAAAAATGCAGACGGATTTTTTACCCTTAGAACTGACGGTGAAAATTTGTATTTGTATGCTGATATTACTGATGACGACGCTGGAATCAATACAAATCCGGCTCCTCAGGCGTGGCGTGCTGATTCTATTGAATTTTTCTTTGGTACAGACACTGGAAAGCACACTACTTACAAGGCAACTGATGTTCGCGTAAGAATTATTCCGCGCAGTTTTACTGATATTTTTGACGTAGGAATTGGTCTTAATGATGAAGAAATTGTAAATCCAGACATTAAAGTTGCCTGCGTTTTTACAGAAAATGGCTACAAGGTTGAAGGAAAGTTCCCGCTTTCTGTACTTGGCGGAAAAATGCTTAAAAACGGTCAGAAATTCCGTGCTGACTTCCAGATTAATGATGCTGACGGCGGAAAAGAAAGAACCGGTCTTTTGCATTGGAACTCTACCGGCGATAACACTTACGCAGATCCTTCTTCGTGGGGTAACGGAAAAGTTATTGCTTTGCCACAGGAATAATGGTTAAGAGAAATTTTTTTTTTGTTAAGAAGAAGTCCACTGGTAATTCGGGCGCGTGTGATGCAGGGGACATTTTCTTAAGTGAGAATTTTTCTTGTTAAGAAATAGATTTTTATAAGACAGAAAAATTTGTTAGTAACAGTCGCAAACGCGGCGTTTTTTAGGAGGAAAAATGTTTAAGAAGAAATTGGCGGCAATTGCAGCTTCGCTCCTTTTTATGGCTGGAGCAGTTTTTGCCCAAAATAAAATTACGGTTCAAAAAGATAATGGCGGTTGGCGTATTTTTGATGGGGATACGCCTGTAGAAATAAAAGGTGTTGTTTGGGCGTTTACTCCAATTGGAGAAAGTTACAACTACAATCTTTTTGCACAAAGCGACGATTTTGTTAGAAAAATGATTGATACAGATATGCCTATGCTCAAATCAATGGGCGTAAATGTAATCAGATGCTTTTCTACAATTCCGCCAAGATGGATTGAATACATCTACACAAAATATGGAATTTACACTGTTGTAAATGATTTGCTTGGTCGCTACGGATGTTCTGTAAACGGAACTTGGTACCCTACAACAGATTATTCTGACTACTACACCCGCGAAACCTTGATTGCACAGGCGCGTGCTACTGCCGAAGCCTACAAGGACACAAAGGGCGTTTTAATGTATATGTTTGGAAACGAAAGTAACTACGGACTTGTTTGGTCATCTACAGAAATTGAAAATCTTCCTACAGGTGAACAGAACGTTGTAAAAGCCGGTTACCTTTATGACCTTCTTGAAAAAGCAATGGCTGCTTGTAAAGAAATTGACCCTAATCGTCCGGTAGGAATTGTAAACGGCGACACTCAGTATCTTGACCTGATTGCAAAACTCTGCCCAAGCCTTGAGGTTCTTGGAGTTAACGCATACCGCGGATACAAATTCTACGATTCTTTCTACGAAAATATTGCAGACACTTTAGACAAG
>CAZXCR010000406.1:0-1991 GCA_964639315.1 uncultured Treponema sp.
GCAATTATAACTTGCGTTGCAACTATAGTAGGTACAATTATTGCATATCTCTCTTACCTAAAAAATAAGTAGAGTAAAAAAATATAGCCGCCAAAGTTTGACTCACTGGGCGGCTATTCGTTCCTGTGGAGATAACCCAATGTTCGGGCATTTCCTTTTTTTCAATATATCGCACACTCTTCTTTTCGTCAAATAAAATTCCTTACTCCAACTTTTTTCCCACGCTCGCATGTTATCAACAAAATTTTTTTGCTTACAAAACCACGACTGTTAACCAATAGAATTTTCTGTTAACAAAACTGCGCTCCTTAACAAAAAAAATCTATCAGTAACCACGCCCGCGTGTAATGTCGAAGTCTTTTTGTGAACAAGGAAATTTTTCTTGTTAAGAAATAGACTTTTTTCTTACCAAACCGCTAGTCAAACTAAACTGCACAAAATTTTCGCATTGTTTAATCAGTTAAAAAGTGCAATAATCCTTTTATGGAAACACGAAACATTTTTGAAAACATTTCTTGTATCGACCACAGATACTCATTGTCGGAAGCCGAAGTTTTTGAAGGCCTTTCAAAATACATTTCTGAAGAAGCATCAGTTCGCTCACATGCAAAATGCGAGGCGGCTTTGGTAAAGGCTCACCTTAAATTGCGTGGCACACTTACTGAGCAAATTGCAAATCAGCTTGATGAAGTTGCTGCAAATATTGACCCTGAAGAAGTTTACAAAGAAGAAGAAAAAACTAAACACAACATCCGTGCTTTGGTAAACGTAATGAAAACAAAAGTTCCTGCTGATATTGGGCCGCTGGTTCACTTGGGCGCAACATCAGTAGATATTTTGGACACCGGACTTTCGTGCCGTATGCGCGACGTTACTCAGAAGGTTGTACTTCCTGAACTTAAAAAACTTGAAAATTATTTGTGTGATATTGCTGAGCGTGAATGTGCAACTCCTCAGGTTGGCCGAACTCACGGGCAACACGCAGTTCCAATCACTTTTGGCTGGGAAATTGCTGAATTTGTTGCTAGACTCGGAAAATCAATTTTGAAGATTGAAGAACTTTCGAACGATTTGGTTGGAAAACTTGCAGGCCCGGTTGGTGCTTACAATGGTCCAAGTATGATTGTAAAAGACCCGGAAGAACTTGAAAGAACCTACGTTGAATTTTTGGGACTTAAGCCAAGTGAATATTCGAATCAGTTAGTTGAAGCTGAGCACGTTTTGCGCCTTTTGCTCGAGATGAATGTTGCATTCGGAATTATTGCAAACCTTGCTGATGACCTTCGAAACCTTCAGCGCAGTGAAATTGGCGAAGTGTTTGAATATTTTGCAGCAACACAGGTTGGTTCTTCTACAATGCCGCAGAAACGAAATCCGTGGAACAGTGAGCACGTAAAATCTTTGTGGAAGGCAATGTGTCCGCGCGTAATCACATTTTATATGGATCAGATTTCAGAACATCAGAGAGACCTTTCGAATTCGGCAAGTCAGCGTTTTATTGCTGATTACGTTGCTGGCTTTACGATGGCAGTTGCTCGAATGAACAGCGTTGTTAAGGGCTTGCAAGCTGACCGCGAAAATATGGCGCGCAACTTGGAAAATGCCGGTGGAAAAGTTAAGGGCGGCGTTTTGGCTGAACCTGCTTACATTTTGCTTGGCGAAGCTGGCTACAACGATGGTCACGAAATTATTAGGCAGATTACACTCGAAGCTGAAAAATCGGGAAAAACTTTCTTTGAAGTTCTTAAAACTCACGAAAAAGAATTTGCCGACATTACAGCTCAACTTGAAAAACTTGGCGTTGAAAACCCAGCAAACTTTTTTGAGCACCCAGCAAACTACTGCGGTTTGGCAGCAACAAAATCTGCCCGCATTGCAAAAAAATACCGCGAACTGATGAAGTAATTTTTACTGAACTTAGGCTAAAAATGCGAAAGCGACATACTGAAAAAGTGTGCCGCTTTTTTTTTGTTTTTGGAGCAAGTTTTTCT
>CAZXCR010000407.1:0-1982 GCA_964639315.1 uncultured Treponema sp.
ATTTTTTTTCTTAACAAGAAAAATACCACGAGTTTTCGCAAGAAAACTCGGGAAGTAAGCGAAGCTTTCGTATTTACTCTTCAAAACACCTTTCTATGCGTTTTGTTATGCAGCTTGTAACTTCGTAAGAAATTGTGCCGCTTTGTCTTGCAATTTTGTCTGCGTCCTGCATTGCTCCAAATTCAGCACCTCCGAAAATAACTGCAGGGCTCCATCTTTTTATTCCGGAATTTTTTCCAATTTCTACCATGCACTGATCCATGCAAATTCTTCCGCGAACAGGATATTCTTTTCCGTTAATTGCAATTTTTAGTCCGCATTCACCGTATCTTCTTAAAAGCCCGTCAGCATAACCGATTGGAAGCACCGCAATTTCTGTATCTTCACTGGCGAGCCAGGTTCTGCCGTAGCCAATGCTCATTCCTTTTTTTATTTCGCGGATTGAACTTACTGAAGTTTCAAGAGTCATTACTGGCTTTAAATTGAAAGGAATTTTGTTTTTTTCAAAATATTCTTTTGTAAAATCGCCAGGATAATATCCGTAAGCAATAATTCCAACTCTTACAAGATCGAAATTTGCTTCTTTTAGTAAAATTCCAGCTGCACTGTTTGCACAAGTTTTTACCCCAGAATCTATTCCGAGGGCTTCAACATTTTTTACGGCAGTCTTAAATTTTTTTATTTGAAGCTGAGTGTAATTTTCACTTTCTTTGTCAGCGCAGTCACTTACAGCAAGATGAGTGCTCATTCCGCCAAGTTTTAGGTGAGGGCAAGATTTTATAAATTCCGCAAGTTTCCCAGCTTCGTTTTCGTAACAGCCAATTCTTCCCATTCCAGTATCAACTGCAAGATAAACTTCAAAATCGCTTTGTTTAAGTTTGCTAGCAGCAGTTTCAAAAAGCGAAATATATTCTTCATCAAAAACAAATGGCGTAATTTTATTTTTTACAGCACTTTCAACTTCCTGTGGCGAACAAAGACTTAAAAGCAGCAAAGGACATGCTATTCCAGCATTTCTTAATTCAATTCCTTCATCAACTGTGGCAATTGCAAGAACTTCGCCGCCGTTTTCAAGAATCGTTTTGGCACATTCAACAGCGCCGTGTCCGTAAGCGTCTGCCTTAACAGCAACACAAAGTTTTGCATTTTTTGAAATGATATTTCTTATCTGATGTATGTTAAAAGCTAAATTTTTTAGGCTTATAATTGCTCTACTTTCTCTCATAATGCCGTCAATTTTATAACTTTGACTTCTTTTTGCAACAGTTAATTTTGATATTTAAAAGTCACTTATAAAATATCATAATTGCTAACAAGTTTTTTTTGTGCTACATTTTTTGCAATTCAGCGAAGGTTATTTGGAGGATTTTATGAGTAGCGAAGCTCAGGATATTCAGAATGAAACAGAAATTGACAACGCAAGTTTTAATGCTGCAGTTGAGCGCAGCCAGGCTATTGAAGCAGATCTTGCGGTAAATCCTAAAAAATACAGAGTTCTTACAGGCGACCGGCCTACAGGAAGACTTCATATTGGTCATTATTTTGGTTCTTTACAAAACCGCGTAAGACTTTCAAAAATGGGCATTCCCACAATGATTTTAATTGCTGACTATCAGGTTTTAACTGACCACGAGGCATTTAATGAAATCAGCCAGAACACAAAACAGCTTGTAATTGATTATCTTGCTGCTGGAATTGAACCTGGAGAAAACACAATAATTTATCCGCATTCATACATTCCGGAATGTAACCAGCTTATGCTTCCTTTTTTGACCCTTGTTTCAAATTCTGACCTTGAAAGAAATCCTACAGTAAAAGAAGAAATTTCTAAAAGTCAGCTTTCTGTGGTGAATGCAGGAATGCTTACTTATCCGGTTCATCAGGCTTGCGACATTTTGTTCTGTAAAGGAAATGTTGTTCCTGTTGGAAAAGATCAGTTGCCACATATTGAACTTACTCAGAAAATTGCAAAAAGATTCAAT
>CAZXCR010000408.1:0-1971 GCA_964639315.1 uncultured Treponema sp.
GTGTTGCGTTTGCAGCCTTCAAGCTTGAGTGCAAGGTCAAAAAGTTTTTCGTAGCGCGGATCGTGCCTGTATTCTGCAAGTTGACCGCCGTCTGGGAATTTTTCGTTTGGCGGATCAAAACAATTTTTTAGTTTCGCTTTTAAATTTTCAGAAACTTTTGACTTTAGCATATTGACTTCTGAAAGCGGAATGCCAAGAGTGCGCCCTACATCAGCAATGCAGTTTTTTGGTTTTAGAGTTCCGAAGGTTACAATGTGACCTACTTGCGGGTCGCCGTAAAGATCGCGGGTGTGCTGAATAATGTCTTGGCGGTAATCGAAGTCCATATCAACGTCGAAATCCGGCATGGAAACTCGTTCAGGATTTAAGAATCGTTCAAAAATTAATTTGTAGCGGAAAGGGTCAATATCCGTAATTCCAAGACTGTAGGCAACTAGGGAACCTGCGCCAGAGCCTCGTCCCGGACCAATTGGAATGTAAGGTTTTGGCTTATTATTTACGTTATCGTAAGTTGATTTTGACCAGTTGATGAATTCCCAAACAATTAAAAAGTAACCAGAAAATCCCATTTTAAAGATGATGCCAAGTTCGTATTCTGCACGCTGGCGAATTTGCGGAGTAATTTCTGAGTAACGCTTGCGAAGTCCTTCTTCTACAAGGAAGCGCACATAGTCGTCCTGATTTTTTGAATAGTCTTCTCCGTGAGTTTGGAATTTTTTTGGAAGCTCAAAGCGCGGTAAACATTCTTTTAATTCCTGAGTTTTATACTGATGAATTGTAAGATTGCACATATTTGCAATTTTTATTGTGTTTTCGTAAGCATCAGGAACGTTTGGAAACAACAGCCGCATTTCTTCTTCAGTTTTAAAATACCATTCTGGAGAAGTGCCCATTTGCTGATGAGGCTCGTTCATATTTTTTTTGAATCCAATGCAGCGCAGGCAGTCTTGTGCTTCGGCATCTTCACGCTCAACGTAGTGAATGTCGTTTGTAACAACCAGCGGAATGTCGAGTTCGCGGGCAATTTGAATTAAAATAGGATTTATTCTTCTTTGGTCAGGAAGTCCGTGATCTTGAAGTTCTATGTAATAATGGTCTGAACCAAAAAGATTTTTGTATTTAAGGGCAAATTCTTTTGCTTCGTCAATTTTGTTTGCAAGAAGTAATTGCGGAAGTTCCCCGGCAATACAGGCAGAACAGCAGATTAAGCCTTCGTGATATTTTTCCAAAAGTTCAAAGTCGATTCTTGGCTTTCCGTAATAAAGTCCTTCTGTGTACGCGATTGAAGAAAGCCAGCTCATATTTTTGTAGCCAGTTTCGTTTTCGCAAAGCAAAATTAAGTGAAAATAATGGGCGTGCCGCTCTCCGTCTTCGCCTTTTTGAGAATAAGGGACATCGTTTTTTTCAAGATGACTTCCGAAGGCAACATAAAATTCTTCGCCTACAATTGGATTTATTCCGTTAACGTGACAAAGCTTTTCAAAGTTGAGCGCGCCGAACATATTTCCGTGGTCAGTGAGCGCAAGTGCCGGCATATTGAGTCTTTTTGCTTTTGCAACAAGGTCATCAAGTTTTGCGCAGGAATCCAAAAGGGAATAGTCAGAGTGTACGTGCAGATGAACAAAATTTGCAACAGGAGTGCCTTCCGGCGCCGGGTCAAAAACGTGATAATCAGCCATTTTTTTCTCCAATAAAAAGTGGAGGTCATTTTATCACAATAAAATAATGAATTCTCTTAAATTTATTATTTAACAGGGAATTTTTTGTAAGGTAGGAAAATTTGTCAGTTGCAGATGGTGGTTTCGACAGGCTCAACTACCGGGGGCTGTATGTAGAAGAATGAATTTTTTATCTAACAGATTCCGAACTAAATTCAGAATGAGCCGCAGGCGCAACTCGCGGAATTTTTATTGTTAAGAATAGATTTTTGTAGAACAGGGTGTTTTGTTAGTAACAGGCGCAATTGGTACT